>NZ_JAFMNJ010000048.1:0-9215 GCF_017859255.1 Vulcanococcus sp. DEBay_Sum29NL08_54 | reverse complement strand
GGACTCACAGCCGACAAGCTGGCCAAGATTTCGGCCATGTCTCGCTTCTGAACAAAACTTGGAACGCGTTGACCGGCTTGGGCCGGCGCACCAAGGCGAGATCAGATTCCCAATAGTCCACGCAGGCCGGAGACAACCTTGCTCATCTCGGCTTCAGTAATCTGCCCCGACTCAAGTAATTGCTCAGCAAGGGCGATCTTGGCCCTGGCCTCCTGAAGCCTCAACAGACCCGAACACGTTTTTTTAAAGCCTGTTCCTCCAAGCGGGATCATTAGCGCCACACCGCCACCGAGATCGCTCTGGGTTCCAATATTGCTGCCATTGGAGAGAACAAGGCTATTGGTGTTATTGGAGAGCGCCAAGCTGTTGAGTTGCCGGCCATAGAAAACCAAAGTCGCCGGGGATCGGTCGGTTACAGAGCACGTACTGCCATCGTCGAGATCCAGTTCAATCTTGGGCTGGGGGGCGTACACAGAAAAATCCTCCAGCTCAAGCCGCTCACCACTTCTTACGGGACCACCCAAAAGCGCGAGCAGGATTCCGTAGCCAAGAGCATGGAACCACCAGCGCGACCATTTCGATCGATGCGCTCGACAACTGGCTGGTATATGACACATACAAAGTAAGGAGTTCGCGTCGAGATAGCGGGTTCAAAGGTAAGCAAGACATTCCTAAACTTATTCCGCGGTATTTTGAACTTTGCTGGCACTATCCTTACAGAGTCGGTGAGAATCGATCCCGGCGTCTCATCGTCGACTCCAGCTCCTTTGAGCCGCACAGTCAGTCGCACAGATTTTTTGTAGTCGTGGGACACACCAAGCTTGACTCTGACCCGTCCACTCTTAGCGCTGAACTCTCGCTTATCCAGAAAAGCGGTCTGGGCATTGGCATGCCCAGACCACAGGACTGCGATCAAAAGAAGAATCGCTCGAATCATTAATTCAGAGAGAGGTACAGGTTGCCGTGGCCTGGATCTCATAGTCACCAGCAGTCAAAAGCCCTGCACCATTGTTCTCGACAATGGAAGTATCGATAGCGCCATCAGAACGAATGACACCTCCAGACTCCTGACTAGAAGCTGAGGCACTACTAGAGTTGTTCGAGACCAGCGAAGCAAGCTGAATACTTGGAGTCGCTGCAGCAGCACCCGTAGGCGCACTTAACTGCAAGGCACTCAACACGATCTTGGAATTGCCATTCGCTACATAGCGATAAGAACCAGTGCCGCTCAGGCGGTCACCATCTGCCGAAGGTTGCATTGCGATTGGACCACCTTGGTTGCTGATATTGCAGAATGTCGCGATCGTTCCTGTGGCTTTAATCTCAGCCGAGGTAGAGGCGAGCAAAGGAGTCGGGGCCATCAAGGAGATGGCCAAGGCTGTTTTCAGAAAGTTCATGCAAAAGCTGCAAGGACCTTTTTTGTTCTACTGGTGAGAATTGACGCTGAGCGCCGGTTACCGCAGCCAAAGCAGATCTGCACCAAAAAACTGAACACTGTCGCCACACTGAGACGATTGCCCCGCAGGATGCTGAGAAAATGCGATGCATTCCCAAGACTTGCGCCTGGCTTTCCGGACCTCAGCCTCGAGGAGCATCCACTCCGCAGAGGTGGGCTCACCCTTGGACGTCTTGTAGGTGAGTCACAACTCGACGCTGCTTGTACGGGTGCAGAGCGTCAGCAACTGCTGCTCTAGCAGGATGATCGCTTTGATTGGTTCCAGCGCGGCGCACGCAGGAGCCGCCAATTCTCCAAGTCTCTTGCCATCTGAGCAGAGGACCGCAAGGCTGGGAGCACACACAGGCCACGCAGCCCGTGAGCACGAACCCTCAAAAAGACATCCGCGATCTCCAGCGGGAACTGGACAAGGAACAAGGTCACGAGCGCAAAGCGATTGTCAAAACGGCCAGCAACAAGAACCAGAAGGCAGGCAGCTTTGACGCGATAGCCGTTGCCGTTATTGGCCTAGTCCTCAGTGCCGTAGCAGTGGTCTCGGTTGGGCGAATGAGCGAAGTAGACCGACGCGCCCTTGCAATCGGCCTGACAAGCGGAGCGATTGGCCTGGCCGTTGGCTATGGAGTTGGTCGGATCAGGCGCTGACGATTCCGCCCCCAGCCCCACCTAGGCCATAACCGAGCTGGAGGCGCACCAAAGACCCGCTGCGTCCGAGCGGGGAATGGCATCGCTCCACCCATGGTCATGAGATATGGGTCAGGGAGCTGTTGCCTGACGCAGTTGCTCTTCCCGCTCCATTTTCTTTTGAAATCGGAGGGGCTGTTGGTGATCAGAGCGAGGATGGCTGCATCAGGGAGCGGACGACTGGCGATGACCGATGCCCAGAAGATCGTTCTCACCTCCGTGCTCTCGACGATGTTCGTGCCGGTGATGTTCCTGGCACCCAGCTTCTGCACAGAAGCGACCGGTAACTGGCAGTCAAGCCTGGGCGCCTGGCTCCCGAGCGCGTTAGCCGCTCCAGTCGCCACGGCTTTCCCAATAATTGGGTTCGCCCTTCCTTGCGGCCTCTTTGCCTGGCTCCTCTCCAGGATCTGGATCAAGAACTAACGCTTGGGTCGGGGAGCTCCTTGAGTCCTAAGCGATCAACCAGCTTCTGCTGACCACGAATGAATCGCTTGCGCTGAGGGCTGTCGTAGTCACCTTCGATCAGTTCCAGGAGATGTGGTTCAACCTCCCAGCCAGCGCGTAATCGGGTGCAGGCCTCCTCCCTGTCCATGGTCAGGACGACTCTCTCAGTCGTCGTCTGTTCTGATCTGGCTGCAGCAGCAGCAGGTCTTGATAGTCGGCAACGCACTCCAAGCACTCGCAAGGAACGCCATGGAGATCCCAGCGGTCCAGCGTGTAGCCAGTTAATGCGGCTTCGTCTTTGTGGAACTTGGTCACATTGAGGTGACGAAGGTCGAGTGAACGCTCTCGTGAATCACAGAGGGGCGCAGTCGTGCAAACCGCCCATGTCCTGGGGATCACACTGTTTTTGGTAGCCATTGCTCCTCAATCGCTAGATGTCTTCCACTTTCAAGCCGAAGAGGGATGCAGTCTCTGCTGATCAAAATGGAGATCAGAAGAGCAAATGGACGAGGCAGCAGAAGCGATTGGACTGGCTGGGTTCGGCGGACTCAAAGCCCAGCAAGGCAATGAGAATCAAGCAAATGTGACCCACATAACTGATGGGCGTATCTTGAAAGTCAATTCATTCCTTGCGCTCACGAGCACCCAGCCCTGCAAAACGTGTAGCGATCCCGAAGCCAGTCTTTAAAATGCTTGAGGAAGTGCAAAACCTGTAGAAGCCTGGTCAATAGTCATCGCGAGCTAGAGCAATGATCATTGTTCAGCGTTTTGACGCGGCAGGGCAAATATGGGTCGACGAGGTTGTGAGACATGCTTGGTGGAATGCGTACACCACCACAAAAGCCAGGTGCTGGGTTTCAGGGAGGAGTTACAGAATCGTGTCTGGACACAGCCGTGATGTGCTGCATGAGTTCCCGGTAGACGAGTACGGGAACTGCTGTCGACTGAAAGACTTGAGAGCTACAAAGAGCCAACTACATCCCTAAGGCACCAAGCGGCTAACCAGAAGTGAATGCAAAAGCTGGCGTCCTCTTTTCTGAGCAAAGAATGGAGGACCGGTGGCACCCGTCTTTTTTTGATCCCCCTCTCCGCTGCTGTGTCGCCTGAGCAGTGGCGTCCCGATCAACGTGGGTGCTTCTTCAGGTAGGCAAAAACCGTTTGGTCATGAGCCCTCGTCCAAGACTTGCGCCCGTGAATCGCAATCGCAAATTCAACAGCATCGATTTGCCGCTGTCTCTCGCGGTGCGATGCTGCATCGAGAGTTCGCATCATGCACTCGTTCATCAGACCCTAAAGCTGGCGTTCCTGACCTGAACCACCGCTGTCCTCAGTCATCAGTAAACAGTGCTTGAGGGAGCACAGGAAGCCTCTTCAGCACAAATGCATCAGACACCAGCAGATGAAATGCGGCTTAGGCCTACTTCACCTTTATCTCTCGCCAATCACTACGCTGGCACCAAAAGCGAGACCGAGAAATGGTGAAGACCCTGTCAGCATTCTTGATCACATTGGTTGCAGCATTGCTGCTCAATGTAGCGCTAGTTTCTCGACACTATGATCAAAAGCCGCGTCCATATGAACCCGAGAAAATAACCAGTGGAGACATAGTCCAGCTCAGCGTGCAGGAGTTACTCCCCCTAGAGATCAATCCAATCTTCGAACCTTCGACACGACGTCAACAACCAACCCAATAGCAGAAGCGACCAATACTTCGCATCTCCAGCCTGCGTCTTCCAATGCCAGGAAAACTGGCGATGACTTGGTTCTTTTCATGAACCCATCCGCTGCTGGATTGCCCGAGCAGCCGCTGTCATGAGCGTTGGACGAATGAGTGCAGTAGACCGACGCACCCTTGCGATCGGCCTGAGAAGCGGTGCTGTTGGCCTTGCCGTTGGCTATGGAGTTGCTCGGATCAGGCGCTGAGGATTGCACCCGCAACCCCACCTAGGCCATAACCGAGTTGGAGGCGCGGTGAAGACAGCGCTGTCCGAGCGGGGGCCCACCACATGGCCCCCAACAACTCGAACCTGAGGGTCAGCGTGCTGTTGCGCTCACCATCAGGCCTCCCCGTGGGATGGGGCTGGGCACCAGCTGCAGCGAAAGATCTTGATCCGGCTCCAGTTCAAGCTGAACCTGCTGCAACAAGCCAACGACCATCAAACGAATTTCCAATTCGGCCAGGGCTTTACCGAGGCAGACCCTCTCGCCACCGCCAAAGGGCAGCAGTGTTTGCCCAAACGAACCATCGAGATGGCGCTGCGGACGGAACTCCGTCAGGTCTGTGCCGCTGCTGGTCGCCGTTGGCGTGAGCGCCACCTGGATCACACTGTTCGCTGGCACGGCCACATCAGCCAGCTCAATCGCCTGCAGGCTGCGGCGAAAGAACCCACCCACCGGCGGGGTTTGCCGCATCACCTCGAGCACGGTGGCATCCAGCTTTTGTGACTGCACTGCTGTGGTCGCAGGCCACCCAGTGGCCATGACATCGCTCTGCAGCCAATCCATCACCTCCGGATGCAGCAGCAAGGCGCGAAACAAGCAGCTCAGCGATGACGCGGTGGTTTCGTAACCAGCGAAGAGCAGCAGCAGCAGTTGCTCCGCCAGATCGTCGTCCTCCAGAGGAATCCCCGCCTCATCCAGGCCACCACTGAGGAGATCGAGGCCACCTTGATTGCGGCCCTCCTTCAAGACATCTTTGATGCGCTTCAGCAACCGCTGGCGAGCTGCCAGGGCTTTGGCAAAGGGTGTGCCCGGTATCGCCAAGGGAATCGAGAACAGAGCCTTGGTCCAGATCTCAAAGTCAGCGAACAGGGCGTCACGGCGATCCGGATCGAGCCCCAACACCGTGGAGGCGATCACGGCAAAGGCGAAGCGGCGCATCCTCCCGGCCAGGGGAACTGGGCCACCAGCCGAGGTCAGCTCCTCTGCGAGCTCATCCACCAGGCCAGAGATCGATGGGGTGTAGCGGGCTAGGGCTGCACTGGAGAACAGCTGACCGACCACACGCCGGCGGGCCTTATGACCCGCTCCACTGCGGTTGGCGAGGGAACGACTGCCTAGCAGCTGTTTGACACTCTCAGGCCACCAGCCCTCAAGTAACTCGCCTTGGCGAAAGAGATCGTTGATCGCCCGTTCGCCTCGGATGAAGACGATGGGCTGGGTCAGCAGCTTGGTGGCAAAGACATCGCCATAGGTCTCAAAACGCCGCTGGGCAAAGCTCGGATCGCCGAAGAAATCAAGGGTTTCCTTCAGGCCGCTCACCGCACCGGTGTTGGGCAGGGGCTTGACAGGCATGGGCCCAGGCGCGCGCAGGCGATCAACTTATCGATTGGATGACGGCGTCAGCCAGAGGGGACTGGGCCATCAACACCGGGGCCGGCTCCGTCAACGCCTTCAGGTAGCGACGACGCTGCGCGCTGTCCTCTGGACGAGCCTCCTGTTTCGCGCCATCCAGGCCGGAAGGGCGCTGTCCATTCAATGGCTGCCGCAGTGAAGTCAAAAAAATCCCCCTGCCCACCGGAAAGTGTCAGGGGTGAGCTATTCCGTCCCCCCGTTTCGGGGTTGAGTGAATCATCTGATTGATCGTCACGATCGCGATAGCCCCATTTGGGGGTAATTACACAGCAGTAGCCGTAGAGGTCTTGCGTCGTTGGACGGCGTAGACGGCAGCTCCTGCGGCTGCAACGGCCAAGCCACCGCTGACCGCAAAGAAGACCAGGGTCTGAAGAAGCAGCAAGAGGGCGCCCAGACCTGAGAAGGTCGCAATCCGAATCTTGGACTTGATCAGAAGGGTCAGCAACAGAATCACCGTGGCCTTCAGGCTGAGGATCTTGGCTCCAGCAATGGGGCAAAAGGGGTTGAGCAGCATGACGGACCGAGCACTCCACCCATGCTGGTGCCGCCATCGCAGGAGCGCGAGGACAGCAGCAAGCAACACCCTCTGCCTGCGGCACTCCCTGATAGCGTCCAGCTCACACGGATGGGCGGCAATGCTGACTGGACTCTTTGGCGTATTACTCGCGGCCCTCTCCTTCGTTCAAGTGCCTCAGTGGGACAACGACTGGACAAAATGCTCTGTGTCCGTCCCCGACACCGCATGCCACTGGTATGTCGTCAATCCGGACAACACCTTCGGCAAGGGGTTCAGCTGGATCACCGCTCCTAAATTGGATGTTGCGGCGCTGCAAGATGTCGCAGCACAACATGAATTCACCGTTGAAAACGGTTACCAGACGACGGTTGAACTGATGGATTCCACCTCGTCAGTGAAGTACGGAGACGACTACTAAGCCTCAAGACCATCCTCGGGCCGGAGGCTGGAGGATTGAATCACTCTTCAAGGCGCGACTTACACTCCCTTCGTCGAGCGATAGTTGACACCGCGGCGCATCAGATTCGCTTCTTGAGTTGTACATTGAAAGAGGGCGTGGTGCCTGTTAACACACCAGGTTTCATGGCTATACCCCCACGGCGAGCCGAGCTCAGATGACGCCTCATGCTGGACACTGTTCAGCTGCGCAAGAGAAATCTCGACGATGATCTGATCGTCTAAAGGATCAACGTTGTAATCGAGCACAGTTCCCCCCAGTGCAATGGATGAAGAGGGGCCTCTGCAGAGTGATGATCCCCGCGGAGAACCTTGGAAGCAAAGGATCCTCCCTATGCCTTGAGGTGGCACTCCTCAGTTATGGCCTGCAAAGAGGGAAAGGGCTATGAGCATTTGAACGGATGCAGAACTCCGCCAAACGATGCACGGCTCCAGAGGAGCCTTTGCTCAAGGCTCTAGAGATCGCTGCCCATTGAACCGACGGTCTCTAAAGGACCATGAAAAGCTGGCCCTGAATTGAGCGCAGGCAGGAGCTCAGGATCCAAAACAAGCCGCTGATAACGCTTGGCCTGCGCGGACCAAAGGTCATCATGGCTGCTGTCCAATACAAGTGACCGATCTCCGGCAACAGGAAGCAGAATGAACTGATCAAACACGAGAAGAACTCAATAGCAAAAGATTTTTTGACGACAATCGGCACGCAAGAGGAGACGGGAAAACGAATGGTGCCTTGGAAAACAGCGGAGATATCAGAAGGAACGCTCATCCACTTCTTGATCAGCCAAGAACAGGCCCGAGAAGTTCTAAGCCGTAGTCAGCGGGAAACTGCTCGCAACAATGAAGCCGTAAAAATCCTGTCCTTGGTCCAGACAAACCCCAAAGCGGAGAAAAGACGCTTGAACACTGCCGTCACGCGCCCGCAATGGGGATTGGAATGAACGGGCCGTGGTCGCTGTGGGCGACAACAAACCGATATCTGAGCCTTACTCCGTGTATTTCAGTCGATGTGAGCGGCGACCATGCAGTGAAGGGCCGACGCAGCACGCCTGTGATGTCAGAGGTCAACCTAACACCGCACCGACAACAACCTGACTCTGCACAAGGGGCATCAGCATGGATGTCAGCGGCCAAGTCAGATCGAAGGACAACGGAAATTCTTCTAAAGCTTTTGGAACCCAGCACCAGAACGGCCTATCAAGAGTGTGGTTTCTGTTGCCTCAGGCAATGCTCGGTTTTGATGTGACCGCCCAAACTCCCCACGGTGAGAAGCGGGTGCACCTGGTCGCGATCAACGAATCCGTGGCCCTGAGCCTGGCCAAACGGGCCTTTGGCGACCATCCCCTGAGCATTCGCACCTGCACCGGGCCAACCCGCCGGCAGCGGGATTCAATCCCCATCGAGGACTGAGTCGCCAACTGACGCCTTGCCAGAAAAAAGCGCCCCCGAAGGGGCGCATCCAGCACTTGCGGCAACGATCAGAAAATCGGCACCACAACCCGGCTTAAACCGGCCAACTGAGCCTGTTCAAGACGCTTGGCCTTGAGGATCTGGGCGCGGATAAGGGCGAGAGTGTTCATGGCATGAGCCTCGAGATGACAGCCCCGTTCCCTGCTGTCAAATCATGCATCCCCAAAGGGGACGAACGTCTTCAAACTGTAGCGACTGCTACCGCTCAAAAGTGTGCCCTGGTGTACTCGGTCCTGCATTAAGGATTGCAGATGCTCAATGGCGCGCGGCTCATTGCGCGCTGTTCTGAATGTTTAGAAGTGCCTTGCCATCTGCACTGACGGAGACCTCGGTGATCACCGCAGGAGACCGTCCTTGAGCCTCCCAGCCAGGAGGGCCGCCGGAAAACCGAAAGACGAAACCCAGGGCATCGGCTCGCATCAAACAACGCTGACGCGCAAGCGTTGTCGAAAACATGCAGGCCGCCGGCACGTACTGACCCAACCCACCGTTGAGTGCCACTGCTTTTGTCCGCGCCAGATTCATTGCACGCTGAAACGCTGGCCCCTCCTTCTGCAAACGCTCGATCTGATCAAAGGTCTGCTGAACGCCCTGTGCACTGGCCTGGATGGGCATCAAGGGCACAACAGACAGGAGCAACAAGGCTTTCAAGAGAAAGCGTTTCATCTCTTTCCCTGCCAGAACAGAAAGAAGAATGAGCGAACTCTGGTGCAAGCCAGACCTGGAAGCAAGCACAGAAAAAAGCGCCCCCGAGAGGGCGCTCAGATCACAAGAGAATCACCCCCGGATCACCAGAGACCGCGCACGGGCTGCTTGACCGGCTCGGGAGCTTCGGCGGTG
>NZ_JAFMNJ010000047.1:0-9338 GCF_017859255.1 Vulcanococcus sp. DEBay_Sum29NL08_54 | reverse complement strand
CCCCCGCGGACCAACCGCACGAAAACTTCGTCTTCCCTGAAGAGGTTCTGCCCCGTGGTAACGCTCTCTAATCCTTCTCTCTCCGGGATCGGCGGGAAGGACCTCGACTCCACCGGCTATGCCTGGTGGTCGGGTAACGCCCGTCTGATCAACCTCTCTGGTCGCCTTCTCGGCGCCCACGTCGCCCACGCAGGCCTGATGGTCTTCTGGGCCGGCGCCATGATGCTGTTCGAGGTGAGCCACTTCACCTTCGACAAGCCCATGTACGAGCAGGGCCTGATCCTGTTCCCCCACGTCGCCACCCTTGGCTACGGCGTTGGGCCTGGCGGTGAAGTTGTGGATGTCTATCCCTTCTTCGTCGTTGGTGTTCTGCACCTGATCAGCTCCGCCGTGCTCGGCCTCGGCGGCCTGTACCACGCCCTGCGTGGTCCCGAAATCCTGGAGAACTACTCCGCGTTCTTCTCCCAGGACTGGCGGGATAAGAACCAGATGACCAACATCATTGGTTATCACCTGATCCTTCTGGGCGTCGGCGCTCTGCTGCTGGTCTTCAAGGCCATGTTCTTCGGCGGCGTCTACGACACCTGGGCCCCTGGTGGTGGCGACGTTCGCCTGATCACCAACCCCACCCTGGATCCCGGTGTGATCTTCGGCTACCTCTTCCGCGCTCCCTTTGGCGGTGAGGGCTGGATCATCGGTGTGAACTCCATGGAGGACATCATCGGTGGCCACATCTGGCTGGGTCTGACCCTGATCTTCGGTGGCATCTGGCACGTGGTCACCAAGCCCTTCGGCTGGGTGCGTCGCGCCTTCATCTGGAACGGTGAGGCCTACCTGAGCTACAGCCTTGGCGCCCTGAGCTTCATGAGCTTCATCGCCTCGGCCTACATCTGGTTCAACAACACCGCCTACCCCTCGGAGTTCTACGGCCCGACCAACGCCGAAGCCTCCCAGGCCCAGAGCTTCACCTTCCTGGTGCGTGACCAACGCCTCGGCGCCAACATCGGCTCCGCCATGGGTCCCACCGGTCTGGGTAAGTACCTGATGCGCTCCCCCACCGGCGAGATCATCTTCGGTGGTGAGACCATGCGCTTCTGGGACTTCCGTGGTCCTTGGCTGGAGCCCCTGCGTGGCCCCAACGGCCTGAGCCTCGACAAGCTCCAGAACGACATTCAGCCCTGGCAAGTGCGCCGCGCGGCTGAGTACATGACCCACGCCCCCAACGCGTCTCTGAACTCTGTGGGCGGCATCATCACCGAGCCCAACTCGGTGAACTTCGTGAACCTCCGTCAGTGGTTGGCTGCGACTCAGTTCGTTCTCGCCTTCTTCTTCCTGGTGGGTCACCTCTGGCACGCCGGCCGCGCCCGCGCTGCTGCTGCTGGCTTCGAGAAGGGCATCGACCGTCAGGCCGAGCCCACCCTGGCCATGCCTGACCTCGACTGATTCCTTTCAGCGATCGTCCCTCAGCCCTCGCCCTTCGGCGGGGGCTTTTTTTGTGGCCTTTGTGGACAGGACCGGCTCAGCCAGCAAAAGCCTGAAGTCCTGCATATTCTTGAACCATGGTCGAAGCAGCCTCCACCGCCGCCAAAGTTGCGCTAATTCGCGAACGGAAGCGAACAGAACGGTTAGCTCAACTTCGCTCGAACGCTGAAGCTGTTGTCAGCCAGTGTCCAGGCTCCAGCCTCTGGCTGTTTGGATCACTGGCTCGCGGCGACTGGGACGCCTACTCCGACGTGGACGTACTGGCCGTCGCTGGGGACCAGGCAACAGCTGATCAACTGGCAGAGGCTGCTCTCGCCATTGGCATGGCCGATGACGCCCTGGCACTCAGCACAACGGACTGGCTCCAACAGTCACAAAGTCAGGACCCGTACTGGCGGGCCATTGCCAAAGACGCCCTTTGCCTGGCAAAAGGATGAGCCAACGACAACAGGCTTGGCTGCGGCAAGCCAAGAGTGACTTCGAAGTTGGAGAACTCACTCAGTCACAAGGGTTTCACAGCCAGGCTTGCTATCACTACAGCCAAGCGGCGGAGAAAGCCCTTAAGGGACTGCTGATTTCCCTGGGGACACTGCCCCCCTACAGCCATTCTCTGGATCGCTTAGCTGAAGCGATTCGCGAGCAAGGTGTCGATACAGCCTGGATTGATTCACTGCACCTCAAGGCCTTGAGTCGGATGAATAGTGAGACCCGCTATCCAAGAGACGATGAGGCTCCCATCGACCGGTTCGATGCCAACGACTCCGGGATGGCACAAGAGGCCTCCAAGGCCGTCTTGCAATTTGTCGAGTCCGCTTTGGTTGATGCGAGTTAAGCGTTGGTGCTTTGTGGCACTGTTTATCGGCTGAGCGATCAGCAGTAGACGATCAGGCACGCATCGGCAACCTGGGTGGAGCCATTGAGCGCTCTGGTGCAAAGCCAGCTCACCAGTGATCGAATCTGGCGGGTGCTGAACACCGCCGAACGCAACGGTCAACGCTGCGGCGGTCCCGTGCTGCTCTCGGGGCTGGTGGTTGGCGCCGGCATCGTTGAGCTGAGTGCCGGTCCCCTTGGGCAGAACAGTCGCTTCAGCTTGGAGCTGCTGACCTTGCTGGTGCTGCAGTTGGTGGGACCGCTGCTGGTCTCGCTGCTGGCGATGGCGCTGATGATGCCGAACTGGCTGGATCGCGTCGAACGCCACGGCTCCAGGGCCTGGCTAATCAGTGTTCCGGCCTCGGCACTGCTCGCCGCGGTTCTGCTGGTGCTCTTTTTGATCTCCTCGCTCTGCGCGGGGGCGTTGACCACGCCCCGCAGTGACCTGATTGGTGAAGCGCAGGCGCTGCTCAGCGGTGTTGACTTGCAGGATGTCCTGCGGGCCATGCTGCGCTGCTCGTTCTTCCTGGCCGGCATCTGCGCCTGGAGTCAATGGCGGGGCTACCAGGAACTCAAACGCCAACGCCATCCGGCCTTGATGGTCAGCAATCTCTTGATCGAGGGACTGATGGTTCTCTTTGCCCTCAAGCTGCTCTGGATCACGGTGTTGGATCCCATCCGTCTGCAGGCGAGCTCCCTATGACGATGCCGAATCCACCGACGCGGAGTCACGAGAGGCTCCTCTTTCTTGGCTCTGGTGTGCTGCTACTAGGAGCCTTGATCATTGGCTTGGCGCGTGAGCAGCACTGGGGCCAACGCTTTTTGAACCTGCGCTTGGTGGCGGCCAATGCCAGTGGCATCAGGCCCGGCCAGGCGGTTCAGATCTCAGGCATGCAGGTCGGTCAGGTGCGCTCCCTGGAGATGCTGCCCAACGCCAAGGTGCAGGTGAAGTTTCAAATTGACGAGCGATTTGCGCCGTTGGTGGGACCACGCAGCACGGCCAGCCAAGGGCAGCAAGGTCTTGTCGGGGAGCACTTCCTGGTGGTCAGTCCTGATCCGCAGCCCTGGCCGGTGAGCCTGGAGAAGCACGGCATGCGCGACACGACCCTGCCCTATGAGCAACCGCCCGCCATCAGCAGCCTGATGGTGGATCTGCATCAAACCCAGAAGGCCCTGCAGGCCACCTTGAACAACACCACCAAACTCACGGCAGAGGATGTTCCCGACACCCTGCGCGAGATCCGCAAAACCCTCGGGAGCGTCGACAACCTCAGCGGCGTGGTGCAACGGGAGACCGCAGCGACAGCACCCACCCTGCGCAAAACGCTCACGCAAATCAGCGCCACCGGTGCCAGTGCCGAGGCCACCTCCAATCGTGCTCAGCAGGTGCTGGAGCAAACCCAGCCAATCCTGGTGAACACCTTGAAGGAGCTACAGGAACTCAGCAGCATCAGCCGCAAACTGCTGCAACTGTTGGTTGGCATCGGTGGCCTTGAGGAAGCGCCGAAGGACCGTTAGTCGAGCGACTGCATCAGGGCATCGGTCATCCGGATCTCGCAGTTGCTGACGAAGATGCCGAAGCCCGTGCCTTGGAAGGCGATGGAGTTCATGTAAACGCAGGCATTGCGGCGGGCCTGCTGAAACGCAGCCAGCTGATCCTCGGGATCCGCGCTGGTCTTAAAGAAGCCCGTCAGGTTGTCCTTCCAGAGCGTGGGGAACTGACCGCCGGGCATCGCGGCAGCATCCGCTGCCACCTTCTGCATGGCCAGAGCCAAGTCCCGATCCTTCTGCTCAAGAACCTTGGCGATGCACAGCGATGTCTCCACCGTGCTCATGGTGTGAGCACAGGGATTGGGCTGGGCTGCCACTGGCTGGGTACTCCCCGCCAAAGCAGCCAGAGCGAACAGGACAGTGAAGCGGCGTCGTGATCGGTGCAGCATGGTGATCAACCCTCGTGCATGGCATTGCCAAAGCCCTTGCGGATCGGGCCCAGCAAATAAAAGAGCAAGGTGGTGCGGTCCGTGAGGATATCGGCGGTCAGCGTCATGCCTGGCACCAAGAGGTTTTTGCCCTTGGCCTTGCCGGCATACTCCCGATCCAAGGCCACACGCACCTTGTAGTAGGGCTCACCGGTCTTCTCATCCTGGAAGGTTCCAGCTGACACGGACTCCACCTTTCCGGTCACGGTGCCGTAGCGGCTGTAGTCGTAGGCAAGCACCTTCACCTCGACCTTCTGCCCGATCCGGACGTTGCCAATGTCCTTGGGCTTGACCCGGGTGAAGGCCTCCAGGCGCTGACCAATCGGAACGACCTCGGCGACCACACTGCCCGGCGCAATCACCCCGCCGATGGTCTTGATCGTGTAGCTCTTGACGATGCCATCAACCGGTGAGCGCACCTGCAGCCGCTCCAGTTCCCCCAGCTGACGGCCCAGCACGCTCTGGAGCTCGGCCTTCTCACTGGTGACTTTCGCCAGCTGCTCCAGGGTGTCGGTGCGGAGTTTGGCCCGCAGTTCAAAGCGTTGGGTCTCCGTCTCTTGAATCGTTCCGTCCAGTTCCGCCAGTTCGGTCTCTGTGGAAGCGATGCGACGCCGGGCCTCGAGAACGTCGTTGTGGGGGATGGCTCCACTGCGATCCAACTTCTCGTAGGCCTTGGTCTGCTCCTTCAGCAGCGCGACTTCATCGAGGTATTCCCTGCGCTTGGCCTGCAGGGTGGCCAGGCGTTGGTCCGCCAGGGTGATTTGACGGGTGATATCCCTGGCCTTTTGATCCTGGAGATCTCGGAAGGCCTTCTCCACTTCCGCTGAAGGGCGCGTTGGCGTGCGCTGTTTGCTGTTCATCGCCTCCTCCCCGAGAGCCTTGCGCAACTCGCGCTGCTCCAGGGTGAGGTTGGTGATCCGGGTCGCGGTCTGCTGCTCCTGGGAGCCGATCTCCCCTTCGTCGAGCTTGAGCATCACCTGGCCCTTCTTGACCCGCTGCCCCTCGGACACCAGCTGTTGGCGCACAATGCCGCCCTCAAGATGCTGCACCTTTTGGATCTCCCCGGCGGGCTCAATCTCACCGGAGGCCACCACGTAGTCCTGGATCGGGATGATCGCCGAGACCGCAATGGAACCGGCAAAAACCGCCGTCACCCCCTTCAGCCAGCGGAGCAGGTTGGGGGGAACCTGACCGGCCTCGAGGGACAGTGCTTCGCCGCGGCGGCCATGGCCAAAGGCCTGGTCGGAGGGATCCGCTTCCAGGTGCCAGATGGAGCTCTCGTCATCAGAGCGCTTGCGGCTCTGGAGATCGCGGGGGTTCGGGGAGGACAGGCTCATCGGAATTAGGCGGCCTTGGCAGGCGCAGGAGGAAGTTTTTGCTGCGCAGCGATTAACTCCGCAGGGGTACCGGCAAAGGCCACAGATCCTTCCCGAAGGATGACGATCTGATCGGCAATTTCAAGCAGCTCAGGCGCATCTGACACCACCAGCGTTGTCCCCTTGCCGCGGCGCTGGGCCAGGACCTGCAGCAGAGCTCGGCGGTTGTGGGGTTGCAGCGCCCCAAGCGGTTGATCCAGGAGCAGGACAACGGGCTCCGCCAAGAGCAACCGCGCCAAGGCGACCCCCTGCACCTGATGGGGCAGCAGGGCATGGGGACCCTGCAGGGCGACGAGCCGATCCAGTCCCTTGCCCTCCAGCAATTCCTCGAGGGCAAGGGACTGCAGGGCCTGTTGCAGATCCTGATCAGTGAGGAAGGGGCCCGCCAGCAGCAGATTCTCCCGGAGGGTTCCAGGGAAGACCCCAGCGTCTTCAGGCAAGAAGGCCATCGCCTGACGCAGCTGCCCCAAGGGGATCTGGCGCAGATCCGAGCCGTCCAGGGTGATCACGCCGCTGCCTGGGGTGATCTGGGCATTGATCAAACGCAGAACAGAGGACGTGCCTGAGCCTTCCGGCCCCGAGAGCACCACCAGCTGACCTGGATTCACCTTGAGCGAGAGCTGAGCCAGGGTGGGCTCCTGCAGGTTGTTGAGCCGCAAGGTGACGTTCTTAAAGACCAGGGCACCCTTGGGGTTGGGAAGCACCCAGCGCTGACTCAGGCTCGTGCTGGGCTCGACTTCCGAGGCCCCCATGAAGCGGTTCAGGCGCTCGAGGTTCGGCCGCATCTGGGACCAGCGGCTCAGGGCTTGGTAGGCCGTTTGGATCGGGCGGAAGACCCGCCAGACGAAGAACATCGTGGCGATCAAGGTGCCCAGCTCGATGCCGGAATTTCCGGCGATCGCAATGCCAGCGCCTGTGGCCAGAACCAAGGCTCCGGTCAGCTGGGAGAACTCGCCGGTGAGGATCGCCAGCAGTTGCTGCAGCCGCAGTGGTCCGAGCCCCTGGATCGCCGATTCACTGGAGGCCTCCTCCAGGCGGCTGTACCAGCGGCGCTCTCCTCCGGCACGCTTGATCTCAGCGAAGTTCTGGAGCAGATCCAACAGCATCGGCTCCAGGTTGGAGGGGTTGCGGCTGAGGGGTTGCTGCACGGCACGGCCGGCCAGTCCGACGAGGTAAACCCCGCCAAAGCAAACCAGCACCATCAAGACGGTGAGCAACATCAAGGGCACGCTCATCACGGCGATGGCCACCAGGAAGATGCCGATGAAGGGCAGATCCAAAGCCGCCAGCGCCACCGGACCGGTGAGGTAGGTGCGCAGACCCTGGAAGCTGCGCAGTCGGTTGGCCAGGGTGAGCGGGGTGTAGCGCTCCAACTGGGGCAGGCGCAGCAAGAGGACCTTCTCGAGCACGCGGATGCTGAGGAGCAAATCCAGCTCCGCGCCCAGATCAGCCAAGCGGGCCTGACGCCGCTGGGTCAGCCAGAGCTGCAGGAGCACGGCCGTGATGGCGAAGGGCAGCAGCAGGAACAAATCCCCCACCTGCCCGCCAGGGATTTCGATGTTGTAAACGGCGCGGATATAGAAGGGCATCGCCAGCGCCAGCAGGTTGATCAGCAGCGAGATCACATAGAGCTCGGTGATCCCGCCGCGGAAACGCAGCACCTGGGCCTGGAACCATTGCCGCTTCTCGCCAGCTCGCTCCGGTTCAAAGCGGATGTCGTAGGCGTAGTAGGCCTGGTCCAAGGCCAACAAGCCAGCCAGTTGCTCGGCGGTCTGGACCAAGCGGAAC
Organism: Vulcanococcus sp. DEBay_Sum29NL08_54; assembly: GCF_017859255.1. Classification (NCBI taxonomy): domain Bacteria; kingdom Bacillati; phylum Cyanobacteriota; class Cyanophyceae; order Synechococcales; family Synechococcaceae; genus Vulcanococcus; species Vulcanococcus sp. DEBay_Sum29NL08_54. Next base: position 1,843 of record NZ_JAFMNJ010000047.1, on the reverse strand, counting down.
TCCCAGTTGGCCTGGTCGGCGCGCAGGGCCAGGGGGTAATCGAGTCGCTGCAGCTGCGCCAGCGGTGTGCGCGCGCTCAGGGGGATGACCGTCCAGCGATAGCCCAGGTTGGCCAGGGTGTTCATCAGATCGACCCCGTCCATGGACTGGGGGGATCCACTGATGGCATTGCGGAGCTGAATGGCCTCGCCTGACCAATCCAGGGCTTCCAGAAGATCCGGCAGCAGACGCGCCGAGGCGGACTCGCTCTGGCGCAGGCGATCAAACAGTGGAGCGATCTCGATCATGGCTGCACCTCCACCAGCTCGCTGGCCTTCCATTGCAGGGTCGGAATGGACGCCGGCAATCCCGGAGGCCAGGCCTCCAGGGCCACCAACTTGGAGGCCTCACACTGAATCCCGAGGAACCACTGCAATTCGGAGGCGGGTAGGTCCACCTGGGAGGTGTCCAAAAACAAGGCCGCAGGTTCATCCAGCAGGGCTGCGATGACCTGGACGCGGAAGCGCAAGCTGCGGCTCAAGGGAAAGTCTTGGGTCTCACCGATCGGCGTCTCGTAGCCGCGCGGCAGAGCCTGAATCCAGGGGGCAACAGCTAACTGCTCACAGAGCTGGGCCGCCCGTGGCCCGAGCTGATCGGAGCGGAAGTGGGTGAGGTTCTCAAGCAACGTGCCCGTGCTCAGTTGGGGGTTGGGCACCAGCAGCCGCAGGCGGCGGCGCAGGAGCGAGCGTTGATAGCTCTGCAGCGGCCGACCGGCGTAGCTGGCGTGATGGGGCAGCTCTCCCTCAAGAGCGGTGATGGACTTCAGCAGAGCCGAGGAGCTATCGACGTCTCCACCGACCAAGGCCAAGGCCCCTCCTTGGGGAAGGGTGAATTGGGGGAGCTCCAGAGATCCGCTGGCTGGGGGTTCATCGCCGACCAGGAGGTTGGGTTCTTGGGGCAGTTGCTCGAGCTGCTGGTAGTCGTGATTGGCTTGCCACTGGCTGGCCTGTTGCCCTTCAGCAGCAAATAACTTGCCCAGCGGCATGGTCACCTGACCACTGAGAAGGGTGCAGGCCGCCAGGGCCCCACTGGAGAGGTCCTGGTTGATCACCATCCAACCGCCGAAGCTGACGATCAGAAGTTGATTGAGTTGGGCAAAGAGGCCCGAGAGGTTTTGCAGCCGGGCCGTGGTCGCCTCCTGGCGAAAGCCTGCCTGGGCAAGGCGCTCCTGCAACGGCTCCAGGCGACGCACCAAGAACCCCTCGAGATTGAAGGTCTTGATCGTGGGTGCCCCCAGCAGGCTGGCGTGCAGGGTTTCATTGAGGCTGGTTTCCAGGCGGTGTTTCTGCTCGATCGCGGCGAGCATCGCCTGGGAGGCCTGGTGGGCGTAGTGAATGAAGACCGGTGCCAGCAGCAGGGGCAGGATCACCAGCCAATGGCCAATCAGCAGCAGAACAAAGAGGTAGACAAGAGCAAAGGGAAGATCAATGCGGCGCACGATCCACTGCTGCTCAAAGACACCCCGCAAGGCCGCCGGTGTACGGAGCTGAGCCAGGCGGGCCTGAAGCGGCTGGGCCTGAACACTGCTGATATCGCTAGCCAAGAGCGAGCGGATCGCTCCCAGCCGGAGCCGATGCTCAGAGGATGCCCCAAGCCAACTGAGAACCCAGGCCCGCAGCCCCTTGAGGACCACATCGAGGACCAGGACAGCTGCCAACAGCATGGTGATCACCGCCAGGCTGTCGCCGGCCTGCTGCGGCAGGACCGAGGTGTAGATGCGGTTGATGTACAGCGGGATCGCCAACACCAACAGGTTGATCGCAATCGAAGCGGCGATCACCACCCGCACCGTGGGGTCATCCAA
>NZ_JAFMNJ010000016.1:0-37208 GCF_017859255.1 Vulcanococcus sp. DEBay_Sum29NL08_54 | reverse complement strand
CCCGACCGTCCCTGTAGAAACGGCACGGCTGCGGCTCGTGCTTCGGCACGATTGCCCCGCCGGGACTTTGACCCGGTTGATTGAGGCCCTGGGGGAACCATGAGCGCGATCCAGCTCATCGGCATGCATGGCTGGGCTGGGGACCACCGCAGCTGGGCCCCCTGGGCGGCGGGCGCTGCGGCGCGGGGTTGGTCCATGGACTGCGGGGAACGGGGCTATGGCCAGGAATCCCCCCTGCAACCCCGCTGGGAGACCAGCGCCCAGCGGCGCGTTGTCCTGGCCCATTCCTTCGGCCCGCACCTGCTGAGCGAGGACCTCTGGCAGGGAGCCACAGCGGCTGTACTGCTGGCGAGCTTCACCCGCTTTGTCCCGGAAGGCCGAGAGGGGCGGGCCATCAGTGCGGCCCTGCGGGCCATGGGGCGCAGGATCAAGCTCGGAGAGGAGCAGGAGCAACTGCGGGACTTCCTGCGGCAAGCCGCTGCACCGCAATCCAGGTCGCTGCTGCCCGCTGGCCCCCTGGAACAGGGAATCAGCGATGCGGGCCGGGAACGACTGCTCGAGGACCTCGAGCACCTGGGGGCCACCAGCGGTCTCCCAGCGGGCTTCCCCAGCGGAATCCCCGTGCTGCTGGTCCAGGCTGGCCAGGACCAGATCGTGACGGCCAGTAGTCGCCTGGAACTGCAGCAAGCCCTGCCCCAGGCCACGGTCTGGACACGCGACGACCTGGGGCACTCCCTGATCGATCCGGCCTTGCCGGACGCCGTGCTCGATTGGATTGCCGATGTCCAGGCCTGAACCGCCGGCAGAGGGTTTCAGCGAGGCCGTCCGCGGCTGCTTCAGCGAGGGGGCCCGCCTGTACCCCAGTCGGGCGCGCCTTCAGGCCGCTGTCGCCCAACGGCTCGCCGGCCTCACTGCCCGCCAGGGGGTGCGATTCCCCCCCGGTCCCCTGGCTGATCTGGGGGCAGGCAGTGGGCTGCTGAGTCGCTCCCTAGAGGCGGCCCTCGGCCAAGGCCCCTGGCTACGGATCGACGCCTGCAGCGCCCTCCTCGAGCAGGGTGCTGGTGAGAACGCTGCGCTGATCCACTGGGATCTCAATCAGGGCCTGCCGGCGAGCCTGCAGCAACCGGCGGCCCTGGCCTCGAGCTTCGCCCTGCAATGGCTGGAGCAACCCGAACAGCAGCTGGGGACCTGGTGTGAGCAACTCCAACCTGGAGGCTGGCTGATCCTGGGGGTCCCCACCTCCGGCAGCTTCCCGCTCTGGCACCAGGCCGCAGCCCAGGCAGGGGTGCCCTGCACCGCCCTGGAGCTCCCTTGCGCCCAACGGCTGATCGACTGCGCCCAGCACCGGCTGCAGTTGCATCACGCTCAGGTGCTGCGGTTCAGCCGTCCGAACCGGGGCGGTCTCTGGTTCCTGCAACAGATCAAGGCGATCGGCGCCCAGGCCAGCCGCAGTCCCAAGCTCAATGCGGGACAACTCCGCCGCCTGCTGCGGGCCTGGCCGGGCCCGCAGCAGGCGATCGTTTGGGAGGTGCTGGTGCTCCTAGGACAGAAGCGATGACAGACACACCGCTTGGCGCCAACCAACGCCTAGTGATCTGCGGCACCGACACCGATGTCGGCAAAACCGTGGTCAGCGCCCTAGTGGTGCAGGGCCTGAAGGCCCACTACTGGAAACCGGTGCAGTGCGGGCTGGAGAACGGAGAAGGGGATCGTGAGCGGGTGCAGCGCTGGCTCGGCCTCCCGGAGGCGCGGGTCCTGCCCGAGGCCTATCGCTTCGCCGCTCCGGTCTCGCCCCATTGGGCCGCCGAACTGGAACCTGGGGATCAGCCCCCGATTGACTGCGAGCACCTCTCTCTCCCGGACGTGGAGGGTCCCCTGGTGGTGGAGACCGCCGGTGGGCTGCTCGTGCCCCTACGCCTGGACTGGTTGCAGATTGAGCAGTTGCAACGCTGGAACCTGCCGGTGCTGCTGGTGGCCCGCTCGGGGCTGGGCACCTTGAACCACACCCTGCTCTCGATCGAGGCCCTGCGCAGCCGCCATCTGCCGCTGCTGGGGATCCTGCTGAACGGGGAGCCCCATCCCAACAATGCGAGCACCCTCGAGAGCATCTCAGGGGTTCCGGTGCTGGGCTGTCTGCCGCCGCTCCCGAGCCTCGATGCCGTCAGCCTGCAACAGCAGTGGCAGGCCTTGGATCTCGTTCATAAGCTCAAGGGGGTCACGAGCCGCCCATGAAACCCTCCTCAGTCGCGGTCATCGCTGCTGTCACAGCCCTCTGCGCTGGGATCCTGGTGCTGTTCACCGACATCGAACTCTCGTTCGTGCGCTGGGTGAACTGTGGCCCGTTCTCCACCCTCAACGAAGAGCAGAGCGAGGTCTGCAAGCGCCAGCTCTAGGGGCCCGCCAGGATCGCAGCCTGCACGTCCGCGCGGGTGAGGCCGTAGGGGAAGTGGCGCTCGACTGAGCCCGCACCCTGCCCCCAGCGCACCGTCAGTTCTTCTGAACCCAAGACCATCTCGGCGCTCCAGGCGACGGTGGTCAGGTCCCATTCACAGGAGTGGTGGCCGCGCTGGATGCCGCCGAGCTCAGCGAGCCAACGCTCAAGAACCGGCAGCGGGTGGTTGTACAGCGGGGTCTGAGGCGACGGCAGATCCGACATCCACAAGCAGCGGGCTTGACCCATCAGTTTGCCCACCGGCCTCCAGCCAGCTGGGGGGCTTGAGGAATTCGGCGCCGCGGGACCAGGCCAGGCCGACCCCCAACACCAGGCTGAAGGCGACCGCCACGGCCAGCAGCAGCAGCGCGAACCACTCACCACCGGAGAGGGCGCGACGGACCGGAACTGGTTTCGGTGCGGTCCGTAGTGGCCGAAGGGGCAGCGGGGCCCGCAGGGTCGCGTCGTAACTGCGCCGGCGCTCAGGATCGCTGAGGGTGAGGTAGGCCTGCTGGAGACGGCGAAAGGCCTCCCGGGCCTCGGCCTCGGGCAAGTCGGTGGTGTCCGGGTGGTAGCGCTTGCTCAGGCTGCGAAAGGCCTGCCTCAACTCCTGACTGGAGGCCTCACTGGGCACCTCCAGCAGCTCGTAGTGATTGGCAGCCGCCAACGCAGGACACCGGTTGGGGAGGATCCTAGAGAGTGTGACGAGATCAGCCCAGGGGATGCCAGCGCCAGCAGACGCACTATGGGAGGCCTTGCACTGGAGACCCAGCGACGATCAGCTCCAGCGCTTCCTCCAACTCCAGGAGGAGCTGCGCCAGTGGAATAGCCGGGTCAACCTGACCCGCCTGGTGGAGGGCGATGACTTCTGGATCGCCCAGATCTTCGACAGCCTTTGGCCCCTGGTGCCGCAGTTGCAGGCGAACCCCGAAGCGTCTCTGCGTTGCATCGATGTCGGCACCGGGGGGGGCTTCCCGGGGCTGGCCGTCGCCATTGCCTTCCCCCAGGCGCAGCTGACCCTGGTGGATTCCGTGGGGCGCAAAACCCAGGCCGTCGAAGCGATGGCCCAGAGCCTGGGCCTGGGGGAGCGCGTGGAGCTGCGCTGCGAGCGCATTGAACTCACCGGGCGGCAAAAGCGCTGCCGCGGCCAGTTCGACCTGGCCATGGCCCGCGCCGTGGCCGCCGCACCGGTGGTGGCGGAGTATCTCGTGCCCCTGCTCGCCCCTGGTGGCGAGGCCCTGCTCTACCGCGGGCAGTGGGGCGCGGAGGACCAAGCCCAGCTGGAGAAGGCGGCCACGCAGCTCAAGGCCCAGATCCTGTCCTGCCGTCAACAGGAGCTGCCGGGGGAGCGGGGGCAACGCACCGCGATCGTGCTGCAGCCGAAGGAACCCTGCCCGAAGACCTACCCCCGGGCCGTGGGGCTTCCCAGCAAATTCCCGCTGGGGAGTTAGTCCTCCTGCATCAGGCGCTTGCTGGGGGTGCCCCCCACACGCTCCCGCAGGCGGCGCAGGATGCCGGGGATCTGCTCAACCCAGGGACTGGCCTGAAGCACCGCCTTGAGCTCGGCCTCGCTCACGCTCTCGTCCAAGGCATCCGCATTGGCACCAGGGAACCAATGGCTCGCCGCACCCAGCAGGCCGTAGCGGGCCTTGGCATAACTCTGGAGATCCCAGGCCTCCAGGAGGTTGTGCAGCCAGAGCAGGGTGGGCAGGTTGATCTGTCCAGGGGTGTCCTGCCATCTGGGCAGCCCCTGCTGCCAACTGCCCAGCCAGGCATCGCCGAGGGCGGAGAGCCGTGCCCCCTCGAGACGACTCACAATCGGAGGCAACAGCTCAGCGGCCTGGGGAAGCAAGGCGACGGCCTCCAGATGCAAGGCCAAGTCCTGCGGCCCTGAGGCTCCGACACTGATGGTCTGAATCCCGGGGTGGCTCAGGCAGAACAGATCGTTGAAGACGATCGGATGCAGCGGAGCACAGAGTTCCAGCAGCCGCTCTGACGGGCTATGGAGATGCCCCCCCTTGTCGGTGGGACTGATCACAAACACCCCCATGTCCCGGGCGCGGGCCGCCGCAATGGCGGGGCCGTTGTCCTGGCGGATGTAATACCAGTGGAGGTTGACGTAATCGAAGGCATCGCTGCCAATGGCCGCCTCGATGAGCTCCAGGGGGCCATGGGTGGAGAAGCCCACGCAGCCGATGCGGCCGTCCTGCTGCCAGCGCCGGGCCACCTCCATGCAGCCCCCTGGCTTGAGGGTGGCCTGAAGATGCTCCGGCAGGTTGATGCCGTGGATCGCCAGGCAGTCCACCCGATCGACCGCCAAGCGATCGAAGCTCAGCTGGAGCTCTGCCTCGAAGGCCTGGGCATCGTCCTGGGGAGGGACCTTGGTCTGCAGAATCCTCTGGGGATCAGGAATCTGGGGTAGCAACCAACCCAGCTGACGCTCGGAACTGCCGTAGTGCCGGGCCGTCTCGACGTGGTGAAAGCCGTGCTGCACGGCCGCTGCCAGCGTGGCCCGCAGGTTGTCCTGGCTCTCGGCCGTGATGCGATCGGCAGGCAGGTCAGACCAGCTCTGCTGAAAGCGCATCCCGCCAAGGGAGAGCAGCGGCATTGCCAGCTCGGTGCGGCCAAAGCGCCGTGTGGGCAGCATCAATGGGGCTCCCGCCTCGGGAAGGTGCGCCGGGAGCGAACCGGCGTCGGCAAACCCAGGGGCTGGAGTTCCTGGTGACGAGTTTGTTCTTGGAGCTCGGGCAGCTCCTCGTAACTCACCCAGTGAATGCAATCGACCGGGCAGGTGTCGATGGCTTCTTGAATCGTCTCGGTGCTGTCGCCGTCCTGACGGATGGCCCGCGAACGGCCCCAGTCGGCTTCCACCACAAAGGTGTTGCCGGCCACGTGGGCGCAGTAGCGGCAGCCGATGCAGACGGCCTCATCCACCCAGACCGCCTTCTGGCGCAGCGCTCCTCCGAGTACGGGCTCAAGACCGCTGCGCTCGGTGGCCGGAGCCGCTGGTGCCGAGAAGGCAACGGAGGGATCAATCCCCACGCCGAGGACCTAGCCGTCCCAGCGGGTCACGACGAGCTCAATCGTGCCGTCCTGCTCTTGGCGCTCTTCCGCCACCTGGAAGCCTTCCTGGGCCGAGGCCGCCAGGATGCTGCGCAGGGCATAGCGCTGGGTGAGCTTGGAGAGGAAGCGCTCGACGGGGATCGGCTGACTCCAGAGATCGAGATCGGTCACCAGCTCGTAGCTGCCAGAGGCGGCATTCCAACGGAAGCCCAGATCGCCGGCACCCTCGGTGGGGATGGACAGCTCAGCGGTCACGGTCTGGCCGCGGTATCCACGCACCTGGCACTCGCCCTCCATGGGGGAGTGACCCAGATCTTTCAGGGCATCAATCAGAGCGGAGCGATCGCGCAGTTCTGTTTTGACGGTGCTGAAGTGCGACATCAGGAGACCTGGGACGAAAGAGTCTGCTCGGGCTGAACTGTGGTGGTTTGGCCCTGGAAGGCTTCAGAGGTGGGCTGGCGTTGTTGAACAACGCCCAACTTCTCCTCGATCCGCTCGGTGAGCTGCTCGCAGCCGTGGCCGGTGATGCCCTCAACGACCTCTTCGACGCGACCGTCAGGCCGAATGCGAAAGCGGATCGTTTGCTGGGCCATCCCGAGACACGGGCGGTGTCACGCGATGCTAGCCGCGAGAGCCGGTTGCTGAGTGGAGCGGCGCCTTATGCCAGCAGTCCCTCATCCACCAGGGTCTGCAGGCGCTCGAGGATCTCCGGACTCTCCAGCTGCTCCAGGGCCAGGCGAGCCTCATCGCGCACGGCCAAATCCGCGTCGTTGAGCATGGCGTTGAGCAGGGAGTCCACCACCTCCTTCTGGCGGGGTTCCACCAGATCCGCATAGAGGCGGCCCAGGGACCAGGCGCTGTTGCTGCGGACCACGGGCTCGCTGTCGATCTTGAGGGCCAAGAGCAGCTGACCAGCGGCCTGATCAGCCTTCGCCAGGCCGGTCGCCCCGGCATCGGCCAAGGAGCTCGCGGCCCAGAGCCTGACCGCTGCGATATCGGTTTCCAGGGCCCGGATCAAGGGATTCATGACCGGAGCATCGGGATAGCTGCTCAGGCTCCAGGCGACGGCCTTACGCACGTAGCCATTGCTGTCGTTTTGCAGCAGCTGCAGGAGCGGCGTCAGCGCCTGGAGGTCCGGGTTCCGCCCCAGGGCATAGACCGCGCTCATGCGAATGATCGGGCAGCTGGCCTCCAGCAGGGGCAGCAGCTTGGCCGGGGCACGGGGATCGCGGTACTCGCAGAAGATCCGCAGTCCCTGCATGCGCTCCTCATGGCTGCCATCGAGCCAGGCCAAGCCCAGGTCGCACTCCGCTGCGACATCGGCGGCGGCCAGCTCAGCCGAGTCGAGCTCATCAAGGGGGTCACCGAGCAGCTCTTGGGCCAGCTCCCGGGCCAACATCTCCGGGTCCAGGGCCAGTTCAGCCGGGCTCTGCGAAGACTCGGGATAAGGGCCAGTCATGCGGAGGATCGTAAGGGCCGTGGTGGCCGAGTCCCGGACTCAACCCACCGGCGCGGGGGCTGCCATATCGCCGGGCAGCCAGATGCGAGCACTCACCGCAAACAGGGCCAAACCAAAGAGCAACACGATCGCGGCGGGGAGCAGGGTGGAGCGGAGAAATTGCACGGTTGGGCCTAAGCGATCAGGCCATCATCCCTCCGCCGGCACGCGACCGCTGCCGCGGCGCAGCAACAGGCCCCCGACCACCGCCAAGACCAGACCACCCCATCCCCAAAGCTGCAGCTTCAAAAGGAAGCCACCGATGCCAAGCAGGGCACCAAAGAGCAGGGCGCAGCCAGCCAGCAACAAGAGCAACAGGCCTGGGAGCGTCTCGTCGGCCTGCACGGCCGTCCGCTGGCGCCAGCGGGTCCAGCCGGGACCCGGGGGGCGGACCTGACGGACAAAGCGCTCGAGCACCTCGGGCGACTCCGGCGGGGTCGCCAACATCGCCAGCAACCAGAGCCCCGCCGTCAGCAGGGTGGTCACCAAGAGGCGCACGCCGTAGTCATCGATCCGCAACAGGGGCACCACGGAGGTGGAGAAGCCAATCAGGAAGCCGCCGAGTAGGGCCGCCAGCTCAGCGGCGGCATTGACGCGCCACCAGAACCAGCGCAGGACAAGAACGACCCCGGGCCCCGTCCCCATGGCAATCACCAACCGGAAGACCGTGCCGATGCTGGTGCTCATCAAGGCGGTGAGCACCCCCAAGACCACCAGCAGCACCGACGCCAGCTGACCGACCAGGAGCAACTCCTTCTCCTTGGCCTGAGGCCGAATAAAGCGCTGGTAGAGGTCATGGGTGAGGTAGCTGGCTCCCCAGTTGACCGAGGTGCTGACGGTGCTCATGAAGGCGGCCACCAGGGAAACAACGACCAGTCCCAAGGCCACAGGGGGGAGCAGTTGGACCGCCAACAGGGGGTAGCTCTGCTCCCAGTCGGTCTGATCCGGCAGCAGGACCACCGCGGCCAGGGCCACCACGATCCAGGGCCAGCTGCGGAGGACGTAGTTCACGCCCAGGAAGACCCAACCGGCGGTGCGTGCTTCGCGCTCGTCGCGGGTGGCGAGCAGGCGCTGGATGAATTCGCCACCACCATCGCTGCGGCGGAAGCTCCACCACTGGAGGGCCAGGTAGGAGCTGAAGGTGGCAATGGAGATGCCTGCCCCATCCAGCCACTGCAGCCGTCCGCCCTCAACCTGCCAGGGGACCAACGACAAGAGCTCTGGCCGCTCGAGACCGCGGATGCTCTCCAGCAGGGCATCCATCCCGCCCGCGGCATGGACCGCTGCCACCGAGACAGCGATCGCCCCCAGCAGGGCCAGCACCAGCTGAAGCATGTCCGTGACGACCACGGCCCAGAGGCCGCCAGCCGCGGTGTAGACCAAAACCAGCAGGCCAACGATGGCCAGCAGGGTGACCCTGGCCTGGGGAGTGGGCGCCAAGCCCAGGGCCTCACTCACCTTGGCCATGGCCAAGAAGGCATAGCCCAGGCCGATGCAGTTGATCGGCAGGGCAAACAGAAAGGCCTTGATGCCCCGCAACCAAGCGGCCGTGGGCCCGCCGTAACGCAACTCCGTCAGGGCCGCATCGGTCAGGACACCGCTACGTCTCCAGAGCGGAGCAAAGACCACCGCCATGGCGACATGGGCCACACCAAAGCTCCACCACTCCCAGTTGCCGGCGAGGCCGCGCACGCCCACCAGACCCGCCACATAGAGGGGCGTGTCGATCGAGAAGGTGGTGGCCGCCATCGAGGCCCCGGCCAGCCAACCCTTGAGCTGACGACCCGCAACGAAGTAGTCCTCCTCGCTGCGATTGCGGCGGGCCAGCCAGAGGCCAACGACGAGGCTTGCCACCAGATAGGCGATGACGATCGCCCAATCGATGCTGGTCATGGCCGCCCTTCACTGGAGGGCAGTCTCCCTCAGTTCAGCAGCAACGGCTACGCGGGCTCCAGGCTTCCTTCGAGGCGGCGGCGCAGCTGACCACAGGCCGCATCCGCGTCCAAACCGCGGCTGGCGCGAACACTCACGGCCACATGCCGGTCCATCAGCGCGCGGCGGAAGGCCTCAACCGCCTGGGGGGTGGGGCGCTGGAACTCCTCTTCCTGGATCGGGTTGTAGGGAATCAGGTTCACGTGGCTTTGGAAGCCCCGCAGCAACTGAGCCAGCGCCGCCGCATGGCGCGGCTGATCATTCAGGCCACCCAGCAGGATGTACTCGAAACTGACTCGGCGGCCGGTGATCTCCACGTACCGGCGGCAGTCCTCGAGCAACGCCTCAATGGGGTAGGCATGGGCGGTGGGGATCAGCTCCTCGCGAAGCCGCTGATCCGGGGCGTGCAAACTCACCGCCAGGGTGAATTGGGCACGGCCCAGGCGCTCGAGGGCCAACTCCGCCAATCGCGGCAAGGTGCGCGGAACCCCGACGGTGCTGACCGTGATCTGACGCTGGGCCATGCCCAGATCCGTGCAAAGGCAATCAATGGCCGCGAGCACCGACTCCACGTTCAGGAGCGGTTCACCCATCCCCATGAAGACCACATGACTGGGGCGTTGGTCCATGACCTCACGCACACTCAGCACCTGATCCACGATTTCGTGCACCGCCAGGGAGCGTTGCAGGCCCCCCTTGCCGGTGGCGCAAAAACGGCAGGCCATCGGGCAGCCCACCTGGCTGCTGACGCAGACCGTCAGGCGACCTTCCGCCGGGATCCCGACCGTCTCAATGCTGAGCTGATCGTGGGTCCCCAGCAGCAACTTGGTGGTGCCGTCACTGGCGATGCTGCGGTGGAGCTCCCGCGAGCGTCCCATCCAGTCGAACGCACCGGCAGGGGGTTGGGACGCGAGCTGCTCGCGGAAGGCCTTGGGCAAGACCGAGACCTGATCCAGGGAGCGCGCCCCCTTGGCATAGAGCCAGTCATGGAGTTGACGGCCGCGGAAGGCGGCCTGCCCGTGCTGCTTGGCCCACTGCTCCAAAGCAGAGAGGCCCATCCCCAGTAGGGGACGGGCCTCGTCCAGTGGCGGACTGGCCTGGGGCATCAACCCCAAGCCAAGAGCGCATGCCCCAGCTTGTACTCCACCGCCAGCAGGGCGATGAAGCCCAGCATTGCGACACGACCGTTCAGTCGTTCGGTATGGGTGTGGAAGCCGTAGCGCGGCAAACGGCGCTGGGGAACGAGCTTGGGCTGGATCATGACTCGTCGGCCAACAGACCCTCATTCTGGAGACCCTGAACGGCCTCCGGGTCGGCGATCAGCTCCTCCTCAAGTCCCTCTTCCACCGTGGGGCGGGTGAAGGCTGCGGTGGTGCTGGCGCTGGCCTCGATGCCGTGGCGGGTGCGGGTGGCATCCAGGTCGGCATCGGAGGGATCGTCGAGGATCGCGCCGGCATTGGCCGCAGAGGGAGCTGCGGGCATATCGACGGTGTAATCCGGGCGCAGGTTCTGCAGACGGCGGTAGTTCATCGCATCCTCATCAAGGATGTCGGGATGGGGACCCGCCTCAGCGCGGAGCTCCTCTTCGAAGCCGCTGAAGCCGGTACCTGCAGGGATCAGGCGACCAATGATCACGTTCTCCTTGAGGCCGCGCAGCCAGTCGCTCTTGCCCTCGATGGCGGCTTCGGTCAGCACGCGGGTGGTCTCCTGGAAGGAGGCCGCGGAGATGAAGCTGTCGGTGTTGAGGGAGGCCTTGGTGATGCCGAGCAGCACCGGAGTGAACTCGGAGGGAGCACCACCGGTGATGGCCATGGCGCTGTTGACCTGCTCCACCTGGCGCAGTTCGATCAACTCACCGGGCAGCAGGGTGGTGTCGCCGGCGTCCTCGATCCGGACCTTGCTGGTCATCTGACGAACAATCACCTCGATGTGCTTGTCGTCGATGGTCACGCCCTGGGACTTGTAGACGTTCTGGACTTCCTGCACCAGGCGGAACTGGAGCTTGGAGATCGCCTCCATGGCCGCTTCCAGGGTCGGCTTGCGGCTGCGCAGATCTTCGAAGAAGCACTCCAGCAGCTCGTGGGGGTTGATCGGACCGTCGGTCAGCAGCTCACCGGCGGTGACTTGCTGGCTGTCGCTGACCATCACGTTCCGGCCCAGGAGGATCGGGTACTCGGTGATGGAGTCATCGCCTTCGATGACCGTCACGGTGACGGAGTCGTCGTCGTCGCCCTGCTTGATCTCAACGGTGCCGGCCTTGCGGCAGAGCACAGCCGATTCCCGCGGACGGCGGGCCTCGAGCAGTTCCTCAATACGAGGCAGACCCTGCACGATGTCACCGGTCTTCTGGCGCTCGAACACCAGGAGGGCCAGGGAGTCACCGCGCTGCACCAGTTCACCATCGCGAACGTGCAGGACGGAGTCGGGCGAGACCATGTAGGGACGGCCCAAGCGGATGGTGAGGGTGTTGCCATCCACGGACTGAACCTGACCGCAACAGGGGGCAGGAACGCCCTTGGCCAAGAGATCGCCATCGACGAAGCGCTGACCGGGCTTGACCTCGGACTTCGCAGAGCCCAGGTCAATGCTGCGGGTGTCGCTTGCGCGCTCAACGATCAGACGGCGCACAGGCTCACCATCGATCACATCGGGGACCTGCACCACACCGTCTTCCTTGCAGAGGATTTGGGTGGTTGCGACCACATCACCGGCCTTGACGCTGTCGCCGTCATTGACGGAGAGGTCGGTATGGGTGGAACCGTGGCTGGCGTCAGACAGGGTGTCGCGACGAACCAGCAGGCTCTCAAGGATCACGAGCTGGAGGCGCTCGATGGTCTTGGCGCGCTTGTCGGGAACAGCCTCGACATCCACCGTCATTTGAGGGGTGGTGTCAAAGGTTTCGAGGATCAGCTGCGTGCGCAGCAGTTCGACGCCCTCAACGCTCTTGATCAGCTCGCCGTCCTTGAAGGCCAAACGCTGGGTGGCCTTGAGGCCCAGGCTGGGACCGTTCTTCTGGGTGACGCTACCGAGATCAGGCAGGTGAGCCTCATCGGGGATGCGGTACTCCTCAACGGGACGCAGCAGCAGGGCGCCGCCCTCGGAGGTCTCGACGGCTTCAACGAAGACCATGGCCTCGGCCTTGAGACCCTTGGCGATCTCCTCGCCGGGGTTGACCATCTTGCCGTCGCTGTAGCGAGCCACGACCTTGGCGTCGGAGACGTGGTGCAGCTGGCCGGAGCGAACGATGATCTCGCGAAGAATGTCGTTCTTCTGGGTGACGGTGACGATGCCCGCGGTCTGGCTGAAGATGTCCTTCACCACCTCGGTGCCGGCTTCAATCCACTGACCGTCTTCGATCATCAACAGGGAGATGTCCTTGTTGATCTCGTGGGTCTCCTGGGGGATCCAGAGCAGGGTGCCGCCCTTGTTGACCTCGTAGCCGTTCTTGGCGCTACGGGCTTTCTTGATGGCCAGGCCAGGGGCGAACTTGACGATGCCCCCGGTCTGGGTGCGGAAGCGATCATCGGCGAGTTCCGCGATCACCTCACCGTTACCGATCTTGGTGCCGGGGTGGGTGTTGAGGCGATAGCGGATGTTGTCCTTGCCCTCCAGGTGCCAGAGCTCACCAGCATGGGTGGATTCACCCAGCAGCTTGCAGTCCTTCAGGGTGAGGCTGGTGGTGACGATCTGGACCTCACGGGAGTCGCCAGCGCTCTCGCGCAGGCGCACGGCACCGCCGTACTCACTGACCAGACGGCTCTCGGCCAGAACCTCGCCAGTGGTGACCTTGGTGTTGCCAGCGATCACGGGCTGGGCGTTGGGCGGCAGGTTGTAGACATCGCCGCTGTAGACCCACATCCGGCCAAGACGCTGGGCCTTGAAGGTGCTGTTGCCCTGGCGGTCGGTGACTTCCTTGGGCTGGATGGCGTCCTCGTAGCGCACCTGGCCAGCCAGGTCACAGATGACGTCTTTGGTGGCCTTCTCAACGCTCTTCTTGACGGAGGAGCCAGAAGAGATCTGAGCCAGCATCATGTCGGCCGGCACCTCAGCGGCATCGGTGACGAACAGAAGGGAACCGGCGGTGATCGAGAGCTTCTGGGCCTTGCCGCTGCCGCTGGGCTTCAGGGTCAGGGGGAAATCGTTCTCGGCGATCTGAGCCTCCACACCGTGGGGGGTGCGGAAGGGGCGCACGCGCGCCTTGGCTCCGAACTCGATCGTGCCCGCGATTTGCGAGCGAACCACACCCGTTTCTGCGGTGGACACACCACCGGTGTGGAAGGTCCGCATGGTGAGCTGGGTACCGGGCTCACCGATGGACTGGGCGGCGACGATGCCGACGGCTTCGCCCAGGTCAACCAGTTGGTTGTGGGCCAGGGCCCAGCCATAGCACTTGCGGCAAACCGAACGGGCGGCTTCGCAGGTCAGCGGTGAACGAACCACCACGGTCTGCACGCCGGCGGCTTCGATCTGGGCGGTGATGACGGCATCGATCTCGCCATCGCGGTCGACAATCAGATTGCCTTCGCCGTCCAGGACGGGCTCAGCGGCAAGACGGCCGACGAGCTTGGCGGCGTAACGGCCCCTGTCATCGGCGTTGATGGGAATACCGCGGGTGGTGCCGCAGTCGTCTTCACGGACGATCACGTCCTGGGCGACGTCCACCAGACGACGGGTCAGGTAGCCGGAGTCGGCGGTACGCAGTGCCGTATCCACCAGACCCTTACGGGCGCCGTAGGAGGAGATGACGTACTCAGTAACCGTCAGGCCTTCACGGAAGTTGGTCCGGATCGGAAGGTCAATAATTTCCCCTTGGGGGTTGGCCATCAGGCCGCGCATGCCCACCAGCTGACGCACCTGGGACATGTTTCCCCGGGCCCCGGAGTTGGCCATCATCCAGACCGAGTTCAGCGGGTCGTTCTCGTTGAAGTTCTTCTTGACTTCTTCAACCAGACGCTCGTTGGTTTCCGTCCAGGTGTCGATCACCTTGGTGTGACGCTCCACCTCGGTGATTTCACCCAGGCGATAGCGCTCCTCGGTGTCGGTGATCTGCTGCTCTGCTTCTTCCAGCAGACGAGCCTTTTCACCGGGGATCCGCAGGTCATCCACGGAGATGGAGACGGCGGCCTGGGTGGCGTAATGGAAGCCCAGATCCTTGAGTTCATCGGCCAGGGAAGCCGTCGCCGCGGTGCCGTGGTTCTTGTAAGCCCACGCCATCAAGTTGCGCAGCTGCTTCTTATCGATCGTCCGATTACGGAAGGTCGGGGCCGCCTTGCTCAAGGGAGCGTTAGCGGGAGCAGGAGCTTCGGCCTTGGCCGACTTCTTGCTGGTCTTCTTGCTGGTCTTCTTAGAGGGAGTGGCGGTCATGGCTGCGCGCGATGAAGGGGAGTTAGGGGTTGAAAACGTCCGGGATCTCAGGCGGCTGCCACCGCATCGATGATCGTGCTGTTCATCACCACGCGTCCGACGGTGGTCAACAGATAACGGCTGATCAGAGCACCGTCCTCGTCGAGACGATCACGACGGAACCTCCACTGTTCAATCCGAGTCCCATCGCTGAGGGTCTCCTGCTGGACAGGCTCCTTGGCTTCACCTTCGGTATCGACTTCACCGTTGAAGCGCACCCAGACCCAGTCGTGCATGGTCAGGTGCTTGTCTTCAAAGGCGTTCAGCACGTCACGCAGACCGGCGAAGGTGCGGCTGCGGTCACCGAACTCAGGCTTGATGCCCGCCGGCTGCTCGGCGGTGAGGTAGTAGGCACCCAACACCATGTCCTGGGACGGCGTGATGATCGGATCACCCGTTGCCGGAGAAAGGATGTTGTTGCTGGCCAGCATCAACATGCGGGCTTCGGTCTGTGCCTCGATGGCCAGGGGCACGTGGACGGCCATCTGGTCACCGTCAAAGTCAGCGTTGAAGGCCGGGCAAACCAGGGGGTGCAGCTGAATGGCGCGGCCATCGACCAGCTTCGGCTCAAAGGCCTGAATGCCAAGACGGTGCAGGGTTGGTGCTCGGTTCAGCATGATCGGGTGACCATCGATCACCTCCTGCAGCACCTGCATCACCTCATCATCGGCGCGCTGAATCAGCTTCTTCGCGGCCTTGATGTTGTTGACGATGTTCTGACGAATCAGACGGTGAATGACGAAGGGTTGGAACAGCTCGATCGCCATCTCCTTGGGCAGACCGCACTGGTGCATCTTCAGCTTCGGACCCACCACGATCACGGAACGACCGGAGTAGTCGACGCGCTTACCGAGCAGGTTCTGACGGAAGCGGCCCTGCTTGCCCTCAATGATGTCGCTCAGTGATTTGAGCGGACGGTTGTTGGCACCCACCACGGTGCGACCGCGACGGCCGTTATCGATCAGGGCGTCAACCGCCTCCTGCAGCATCCGCTTCTCGTTGCGGACGATGATTTCAGGGGCGAGGATTTCCTGCAGACGGGCCAACCGGTTGTTCCGGTTGATCACACGACGGTAGAGGTCGTTGAGGTCAGAGGTCGCGAAACGGCCACCGTCGAGCTGCACCATCGGGCGCAGGTCGGGGGGAATCACCGGAATCACGTCCAGGACCATCCACTCAGGACGGGCACCGGTGGCGATGAAGTTGTCGATCACGCGCAGGCGCTTGATCAACTTGGCGCGCTTCTGACCTTTCGAGCCAGCGATCTCTTCGCGGAGCTGTTCAGCAACGACCGGAAGATCCAGGTCTTCGAGCAGCTGCTTGAGAGCCTCAGCGCCGATACCAACGGTGGGCTCGTTCTCGATCTCCGAATCTTCGGCGTAGATCTCGTCTTCGATCTCCAGCCACTCGTCTTCGGTGAGCAGCTGCTTGTAGGTCAGATCCTTGTGGTCGCCCTGGTCGAGCACCACATAGCAGTTGAAATAAACAATCTGCTCAACATCCCGCAGGGGCATGTCCAGCAGGATGGCCACGTAGCTGGGGATGCCCTTCAGGTACCAAACGTGGGACACCGGAGCGGCGAGCTTGATGAAGCCCATCCGGTGACGGCGCACCCGGCTTTCCGTGACCTCCACACCGCAGCGCTCGCAGACGATGCCGCGGTGGCGCACCCGCTTGTACTTACCGCAGTGGCATTCCCAGTCTTTGGAGGGGCCAAAGATCTTCTCGCAGAAGAGCCCGTCCATTTCGGGCTTCAGGGTGCGGTAGTTGATGGTTTCGGGCTTGGTGACCTCGCCCACCACCTGACCGTTAGGCAGCGTGCGCTGCCCCCACTGCATGACCCGCTCGGGTGAGGCGAGCGTGATCTTGACGTAATCGAAGTGGTTTTCGGTGCGGAGATTGCTGTTGGTCATGACCTAAGAGCGCGCGGAGATCGGAAGGAAGAAGGGATCTGACGGTCACCCCAAAGGGTGGGCCGAGTTGATCAGCAATCAGTCGTCGTCGTAATCCGCGACGCCGAGGGATTCGTAGGTGGGTCGGTTGGGGGTGCTGCGGCGTGGATTCACGTCCTGCATGAGGTCGACTTCCTCACCCGCATCGGTGTAGACCGCGATGTCGAGACCCAGGGACTGAAGCTCGCGCATCAGCACCTTGAAGGACTCGGGGGTGCCAGGACGAGGAATCGGCTTGCCCTTGACGATGGCGTTGAGCGCCTCGTTGCGGCCCTGCATGTCGTCGGACTTGACGGTGAGCAGTTCCTGCAGGGTGTAGGCGGCGCCGTAGGCCTCGAGGGCCCAGACCTCCATCTCACCCAGACGCTGGCCGCCCTGCTGGGCCTTACCACCCAGGGGCTGCTGGGTGACCAGGGAGTAGGGACCCGTGGAGCGAGCGTGGATCTTGTCGTCCACCAGGTGAACCAGCTTGAGGATGTGGGCGTAGCCCACGGTCACGGGCTGGTCAAAGGCCTCGCCGGTCCGGCCATCGATCAACTGGATCTTGCCGGGGTTGTCAGGGTTGTAGACCCAGTCCTTACCGGGCTGGGACTTGGCCGCCTCGAGATAGGCCTGAACGGTGTTCTTCGAGGTCTCAGGGCCGTGCATTTCGTCGAAGGGCACCACCTTGACGCGGCAGTCCAGGTGGGATGCAGCCCAGCCCATCAAGCACTCGAAGACCTGTCCGACGTTCATCCGGCTCGGCACACCCAGGGGGTTGAGCACGATGTCGATCGGGGTGCCGTCGGGCAGATAGGGCATGTCCTCCAGGGGAAGGATGCGGCTGATGATGCCCTTGTTGCCGTGGCGGCCGGCCATCTTGTCGCCGACCTGGATCTTGCGGCGCTGGGCCACGTAGACCCGAACCACCATGTTTGCGCCGGGCGGCAGCTCATCGCCCTGCTCGCGGGTATAGATCCGGACGTCGACCACACGGCCACGCTCGGTGCTGGGAACGCGCAGGGAGTTGTCGCGGACATCGCGAGCCTTCTCACCGAAGATCGCGCGCAGCAGCTTCTCTTCCGGGGGCTGGTCCGACTCACCCTTGGGGGTCACCTTGCCGACCAGGATGTCGCCGCTTTCGACATAGGCACCAATGCGGATGATGCCCATCTCGTCCAGGTTGCCCAGGCTCTCCTCGGCAACGTTGGGGATCTCGCGGGTGATCTCCTCAGGTCCAAGCTTGGTCTGACGGGCTTCGATCTCGTACTTCTCGATGTGCACCGAGGTGTAGAGGTCGTCGCGCACCAGGCGCTCGGAAACGAGAATCGCGTCCTCGTAGTTGTAGCCCTCCCAGGGCATGTAGGCGATCAGAACGTTCTGACCCAGGGCGATTTCACCACCCTCACAGGCCGAACCGTTGGCCAGGACCTGACCGGCAATCACCTGATCGCCAAGTTTGACGATCGGACGATGGTTGAGGCAGGTGTCCTGGTTGGAGCGCTGGTACTTCTGGAGGTAGTGGGTGTGGTCGTTGCCCTCTTCATCGCGAATGACGATCGCGGTGGCATCGACAAAGCTGACCGTGCCGTTGACGGTGGTGATGGGGACCATGCCCGAGTCACGGGCGACCTGGGTCTCCAGACCGGTGCCGACCAGGGGACGCTCAGGGCGCAGCAGAGGCACAGCCTGACGTTGCATGTTCGAACCCATCAGGGCCCGGTTGGCGTCGTCGTGCTCGAGGAAGGGGATCAGCGAGGTTGCAACCGAGATCACCTGAACCGGTGAGAGCTGCACGTAGTCGACCTGCTCGGGGGGCACGGTCTCAAAGTCCTGGCGGTAGCGCACGGGAACCAGGTCGGCCTTGATCCGGCCATCGGCGTCGGTGGCGACGTCGCCAGGAGCCACACGGCACTCGTCCTCGAGATCCGCCGAGAGGTAGAGGGGGTCACCCTGCTTGAGGACGATGCCGTCCTCCACCTTCCAGAACGGGGTCTCGATGAAGCCGTACTCGTTCACCCGGGCGTGGGTGGCCAAGGAGCCAATCAGACCGGCATTCGGACCTTCAGGGGTCTCGATCGGGCAAATCCGGCCGTAGTGGGAAGGGTGGATGTCGCGCACGGCAAAGCCAGCGCGCTCGCGGGTCAGACCGCCTGGGCCCAGGGCGCTGATGCGGCGCTTGTGGGTCAGCTCAGCCAGGGGATTCGTCTGATCCATGAACTGGCTCAGCTGGCTGGAGCCGAAGAACTCCTTGATCGCCGCCACCAGGGGCTTGGGGTTCACCAGCTGGGCCGGGGTCAGACTCTCGGTCTCACCAACGGTCATCCGCTCTTTGATGATCCGCTCGAGGCGATTCAGACCAACGCGGACCTGGTTCTGCAGCAATTCGCCCACGGAGCGAACGCGGCGGTTACCGAGGTGGTCGATGTCATCGAGGGTGGCGCCACCCACATCGAGCTCAAGGTTGATCAGGTAATCGATCGTGCTGAGGACGTCCTCAGGGGTGAGGGTGCGCGTCGCATCGGGGATGGTCAGGCGCAGCTTCTTGTTGATCTTGTAGCGACCAACCCGGCCGAGGTCGTAGCGCTTGGGATCAAAGAAACGGCTGTGCAGCAGGGTCTGACCACCGCTCACCGAGGGGGGTTCACCCGGACGCAGCTTCTTGTAGAGCTCAAGCAGAGCCTGGTCTTCTGAAGCGATGCCTTCGTCGTTCGCCGCCTCGATGGACTTTTGGTAGTACTCGGGGTGGCGCAGCTTGTCGAGGACGTCGTTGTCGGACAGGCCGATGGCCCGCATCAACACGTGGGCGTTGATCTTGCGGGTCTTGTCGACGCGAACGTGCAGCAGGTCGTTCTTGTCGGTTTCAAACTTCAGCCAGGCGCCACGGTTGGGGATCAGGCTGGCGTTAAAGGTCTTACGGCCGTTCTTGTCCTGCTCGTCTTTGAAATAGACGCCGGGTGAACGCACGATCTGGTTCACGATCACGCGCTCGGCGCCGTTGATGATGAACGTGCCGCGCTCGGTCATCAGGGGCAGTTCCCCGATGAACACTTCCTGCTCCTTGATTTCGCCGGTCTCCTTGTTGACCAGGCGGCAGGTCACATACATCTGGGACGCGAAGGTCGCGTCACGGCGCTTGGCCTCTTCCACGTCGTGGCGAGGGCGCTTCAGGCGGTACTCGCTACCGATGAAGTGCAGCTCAAGCTTGCCGGTGTAGTCGGTGATCGGGGAGAAGCTCTCCAGCTCCTCGATCAGGCCCTTCTCCAGAAACCATTTGAAGCTCGCGCGCTGCACCTCCACCAGGTCGGGGAGGTAAGTGGCGGTCTTGGCGACCTGAATCGCGCTGCTCATGCGGTGAACCTGCAGGAACGGGTGAAACGGAACGGAGGGCCTGGACAGCAGTTTCAGAACCAGGCGGAGATCAAGACGAAGGGGGATGTCAGCGCGACATCACCACACAGACGACAGAGCCAGCCGTCCCTCTCGGGAGCGACTGGCCAGCTGGGGCGCCTATTCAGATCGCTTGAACACCGCAGGGAACGACAACTCGCACCGGAAAGACAACGCACCACTGGTCATGGGCTAACTCACCAGATCCCTGGCGAGCGCTTTCGGGCTGCAACGAGCACGGATAAATCACGACTCGCTGCCAGGCCAATGAAACATCATACATTGTGAAGAGCGGGTCCAAACAGTGCACAGGCGTTGCGGGTGCTCTGTAAGGCAACGGTCTGCAGCGGCTCCTGGCGCAGGACTGCCACTCGCTCCGCCACAGCCATCACATAGGAAGGCTCGTTGCGCTTGCCCCGTCGCGGCACGGGCGCCAAGAACGGGCAGTCGGTCTCCACGAGGTATCGGTCCGCGGGAACCGCTTGGGCGCAGGCATGGGTGTCGGTGGCCTTCGGGAAGGTCACATTGCCGCTAAAGCTGATGTAGAGCCCCAACTCGAGGAACCCCTGCATTTCCTCGGGAGTGCCGCTCCAGCAGTGCATCACGCCCTTAGGGCAGGCACCCCGCTCAGCACGCTCGCGCAACTCGCCAAGCATCGGTTCAGCGGCATCGCGGCAGTGAATGATCACGGGCAGATCCAGCTCCACCGCCAGGTCCAACTGGGGCCGGAGCATCGCCAGCTGTTGCTCGAGATTGTTGTCGCGGAACAGATCCAGGCCGAGCTCGCCGATCGCCACGACCCTGGGGTCAGCTTGAGCCGCCTCGCGCAACACCTGCTGCGTGTTGGAAGCCCAATGCTCCGGATCCAGAGGATGAACGCCAACGGAGTAGCGAAGCTCGGGGAAGCGATCGGCCAGCGCTCGAATCGCCGGAATCTCAGAAGGCTCCACACATGCGTGAAGGAGGCGCCCCACACCGGCATCACGCCAGCGTTGAGCAACCTCCTCCAAGTCTTCGTCGAAATTTCGAAAGACGATGTGGCAGTGGCTGTCAATCAAAGGAGCCGGAAGGCTCTCGAGAGCGACGGCAGCTGCCATGGATCCAAGGTTCACCTGGATCCAACCTAAAAAATCAGGCCTTCGCTGCGGGCTCGATGGCGCTCTTGACAGCAGCGCTCAGGCGAGATTTCTGGTGGGCACCGTTGTTGCGGTGCAGCACGCCGACCTTGACGGCCTTGTCGATCTTGCTGAAGGCAGCGCTCAGGCTCGACTGGACAGCCTGCTTGGCTGCATCGCCGGGCTCCTGGCTGTAGGCGGTGCAAGCGGCGAAGCAACGCTTCATCAGGGTGCGGACCGCAGACTTGTAGGTGCGGTTGTGCAGACGATTGCGCTCGGCAACCTCAATGCGTTTCTTCGACGACTTGTTATTGGCCACAGACGGAAAAGGCGCTGATTCGGCAGTCGACAAGCTTACCCCCTGGCTTGCGACCCTCCCCAAAGGCTGAGCAACTAGCTTGAACAATCACCGCCGCACCACGGTTTCGTGACCGCCAGCTCCCCTCCAAGCCGTGCCGAGTCGATCGCACCGCTGCAGATCGAGCTGCTGCGCGATGCCGAGCAGGCCGGTCAACGGCTCGAGGCCATCGCCGAGCGCACCGGTAGCGGCCAAAGCCGAGAGGTCGCCCAACGGGTTGAGGGAATCCTCGAGCAGGTGCAACAGCAGGGCGATGCCGCCCTCTTTGAACTGACCGAGCGTTTTGATGGGGTCCGCCCGGATCCTTTGCGCGTTCCCAAGGAGGAGATCGAAGCGGCCTGGGCCGCCACCTCCCCTGAGCTGCAGGAGGCCCTGGCCCTGGCCCACCGCCGGATCCTGGACTTCCACCAGCGCCAACTGCCCAACGACCTGGCCATCACCGGAGAGCACGGAGAGCGGCTGGGCCGCCGCTGGCGCCCGGTGGAGCGGGCCGGTCTCTATGTCCCAGGGGGCCGCGCCAGCTACCCCAGCACCGTTTTGATGAATGCGGTGCCCGCCAAGGTTGCGGGGGTCAAGCGGGTGGTCATGGTGACCCCTCCCGGACCCGACGGCCGCATCAACAGCACCGTGCTGGCGGCAGCCCACCTAGCGGGAATCGATGAGATCTATCGGGTCGGAGGTGCCCAAGCCGTGGGAGCCCTGGCCTACGGCACGGAATCCATCCCCCGGGTGGATGTCATCAGCGGTCCAGGCAACCTCTATGTGACCCTGGCCAAAAAAGCGGTCTACGGCCGGGTCGCCATTGACTCACTAGCTGGCCCCAGTGAAGTGCTGGTGATCGCCGATGCCAGCGCCAACCCTGACCACGTCGCGGCCGATCTCCTGGCGCAGGCGGAGCACGACCCCCTCGCTGCAGCAATCCTTCTGACCACCAGCGAGGAACTGGCACGGGCCATCCCCGCCGCGATTGAGCAGCAACTGGAGGGACACCCCCGTGCCGCCATCACCCGTCAGGCCCTCAACGACTGGGGCTTGATCGTGGTCTGCTCAGACCTGGATGAGGCGGCACAGCTCAGTGATCGCTTTGCCCCCGAACACCTGGAACTGCAGGTGGAGCAGCCTGAGCCCCTGGCCGAACAGATCCAACAGGCCGGGGCGATCTTCATGGGGGCCTGGACCCCGGAGGCTGTTGGCGATTACCTGGCCGGCCCGAACCACACCCTGCCGACCTCGGGTACGGCCCGATTCGCCGGAGCGCTGTGCGTGGAGACCTTCATGCGCCACACCAGCTTGATTCAATTCAACCGGCAAGCCCTGGAGGCCACCGGCGCTGCCGTTGGCACCCTGGCTGACAGCGAGGGACTCCACAGCCACGCAGAGTCCGTTCGCCGGCGCCTGGCCTAAGCGCTCAGCGCTTGACCAGATCCCGGACGCCGGCAACGCCGTCGTTGATCTCGCCCACCAGCACCTGGTCGGTGATGTTCACGAACAGACCGTTCTCCAGAACGCCGGGGAGGTTGTTGATCTCCTTCTCCAGGCTGACGGGATCGCCGATGCCACCGCTGAACTTGACGTCCAGCACGAGGTTGCCCTGGTCCGTCACGACGGGACCAGCCTTTTTGACTGCCATACGGAGCTGGGCGTCACCCCCCATCTCCTTGAGCTGGCCCTGGACCTGACGCCAGGCACCGGGCATCACCTCCACGGGCAGCAGAAAGCCCAGGTTGAGGGTGTCCACGAGCTTGGTGGAATCCACCACCACCACGAAGCGCTTGGCACGAACCGCCACCAGCTTCTCCTGAACGTGGCAGGCGCCACCGCCCTTGATCAACTGGAACGAAGGATCCACCTCATCGGCGCCATCGATGGCCAGATCGATCCGATCCACGGCATTCAGGCTCTGCAGCGGGATACCCAGCTCGGCAGCAAGCACCTCACCTTGGAAGGAGGTGGTCACCCCAACGATGTCCCGCAGCTCTCCGCTTTTGAGCTTGGCGCCGAGGGCCTGAATCATCAGGGCAGCGGTTGAACCGGAGCCCAAGCCCACCACCATTCCGCTCTGGATCTGCTCGGTGGCTGCAGCCGCCACCGCCTGTTTCATCTGGTCCTGCAGATCCGCCATCACGCCGTTTTCACTGGCCAGTGACCGTAGCTCAGGCCTCAGGAATGCGGCAGCGCCTCAGGCCGGATCGAGAGATCGATCTGTTCCTCGCCCCGCAACACGCGGATCGCCAGGACATCACCAACCTGGGAGGCCTCCACCAGACGCAGCAGCTCCCCGGGATCGCTGACCTCTTGATCCGCCGCCTGGACCACCAGATCTCCCCGGCGCAAGCCAGCCCGTTCGGCAGGGCTATCCGGGATCACCCGTTGCACCAGTGCCCCGTCCCGCTCGGGCAGTTGGAGCAGGGCATTGGGGTCAGCGTTGTTGTCGCGAGCCAGCCTCGGATTGAGGGGCACCAGCTGTAGGCCCAGGTAGGGGTGCACCACGGAGTCCCCTTGGCTCAGCTGGGCCGCAACACCCTTGGCCAGGTTGATCGGGATCGCGAAACCCAATCCGGCTCCCGGACCCGAACGCACCAGGGTGTTGATCCCAATCACCTCGCCGCTGGCATTAATCAGTGGGCCACCGGAATTGCCCGGATTGATCGCCGCATCGGTCTGAATCAATTCCAGACGCTTGTCCGAGAAGCCCAGGCTGGTGATGTTGCGGTGCAGGCTGCTGACGATGCCCAGGGTGACGGTGCGCTCCAAGCCATAGGGGGTCCCTAAGGCGATGGCCCAATCCCCCACCTCCAGGGCACTGGAGTCCCCCAGTGGCGCGGACTTCAACCCCTGGGTTTTGGCAATGCGCACCACCGCCAGATCGGTCACGGGATCGATTCCGAGCACCGAGCCCTCCAGCTCTTGACCACTGGCCAGCGTCACCTCAACCCGGTCAGCGCCATCCACGACGTGGGCGTTCGTGAGAACCATGCCTTGACCATCAATCACGATTCCGGATCCCTGCCCGCGCTCACGGCTATTGGGGATCTGATCGCCAAACATCTCCCGCAGGAGCGGGTCACTAAAGGAAGGGTCCAGACCAATCCGTGGGACGGTCCTCTCGGTGTCGATCCGCACGACCGCCGGCCCAACCCGTTTCACCGCCGCAGAGACAAAACTGTGGTTGGTGTTGCTTCCAAAGTCCGCCCAGGCTGGAGCCGCCGGGAACCAAGCGGCCAGCAACAACACCAGGGCCAGCAGAACGCGCACCAAGATCCGCAACACACCCAAGTGGACTGAAGGCTAGGCAGATTCCACGGGAGACCAACGCAGAAGGGTCGAGGCCACCTCGCCCGAGGGCTGCAAGGTCAGCCAACGCCCCCCCGGCCAGTCAGGCCGCCCCAAGGGACAGGGTTGAACAGCCGCAAAGGACGCCAACGACGAGGGACAGGCCCAAAGGGGTATGGGAGACCCAGCGCCGCTGCGGGGCAGTTCGCCCTGCCAATGCTGGTGGACATGGCCGAAGAGAACGGCTTTGAGGGCTGGGGCCCGCTGGAGGCAGCGAAGAAACGGGCCTGGATCCTGCAGAGCGATCGGATCCAAGCCTGAATCACCAATGGGCACCGGGGGATGGTGCAAAGCCAGCACCACGGGCTGATCGGCCAGCGCCAGCTGGCGCTCGAGCCAGGCCAGCTGCCTGGGGTCAAGGAAGCCAGCAACGGCGCCACTGCGGTGACTCGAGAGCAACAGCAGCGTCCAGTCGCCGAGGTCCAGGGCCGCCGGGGCAATCACAGCGCGACGTCCCAAGGCCGATCGCATCAGGGCCGGATGGTCGTGGTTGCCCGGGGTCAAGGCCAGGGGAACCTCCCTCAGGGGTTCAACGTCCTCCAGGACCTCCTGCAGGCGGCGATACCCGCCCCAGCTTTCGTCCTGGCAGAGGTCCCCTGTGATCAGCAGCAGATCCGGGGGCTGATCGATCTGGGACAGGGCCTGCCGCAGGCCGTGGCGCAAGGACGCCATGGAGGGACGACCTCGGCAGTGCCCCCGAGGGTCTGCCAGGAGGTGCGGATCACTCAACTGAAGGAGGCCAGGCACACCAACCGAGCAGATCAATGGCCCTAAGTTGCCCGTTCTTGACCGAGCTGGCATGGCCGCTATCCCCCCGGGCACCCGTCAACGCTGTGCTCTCTGCCAAGTGGAGATTCAGGGCTTAGTCGGCGGCCTGGATCAGGTGCACTTCAGCCAAGGCAAGCCCTCCACCCGCTCCAAGCTCTACGCCCGGGTTTGCCAGTTCCTGCGCACAGACGAACAAAAGTCGCAGTGCCTCAACCAGGACCCCAGCTTGCGGGGCGAGGCCCAACCTGGGGATGCCTACATGGAGCCACCTGCTGTCGATCTCGGCAGCATGGGGGCCTGACGCTCCAAGGCCGATCACGTACTGTTGTGTTGTGCCCGGCGGGCACCTCTGACTGAACAGCGCTGACTCCTCGGGAGCAGCTGGACAGCCAGACAGCAGATCACTGCAGGTGCCGGACGGGTCGCCCGTTCCCCTGTTCACGATCCAGGCTTTGCCGCATCCCCTGCACCCTGACCTCCAAACCCTGGCTAGCCAGGCGGCGGAGGGCGCTGGATTCCAGGTCTGCGGCCTTGAACTGCTCACCCATCGAATTCCGATGACGTTGCTGGTCCAGCTGCGTCTGGCCGATGGCGGAGACGTGAGCCTGGACAACTGCGCCAGCTTCAGCGGAGTGCTGGGCGACGCCATCGAGAACAGCGGGCTGCTGCAGGACCCCTATGTCCTGGAAGTCAGCAGTCCGGGCGTCAGCGAGCAGCTGAGCGACGACCGAGACTTCCGCAGCTTCCGCGGATTCCCGGTTTCGATCCGCTACCGCGACACCAAATCCGGGGGCGACAACGAGCGTGAGGGCCTCTTGCTCGAACGCGATGAGGAGAACGTTCTCCTCAACGTCCGGGGACGCACGGTTCGAATCCCGCGCCCCGATGTGATCAGCGTGAAGCTGGTGACTCCCAAAGAGGCCTAACCCCTCCTTTCCCCTCTCCAATCCCGCACCCAACCACCTGCCATGGCACTGGTCCTGCTCCCCGGTCTCTCCAACCTGATCGAGGACATCAGCGAAGAGAAAAAACTGCCCCCTGCGGTGGTGGAAGCGGCCCTGCGTGAAGCCCTGCTCAAGGGCTATGAGCGCTACCGCCGCACCCTTTATCTGGGGATTAGCGAGGACCCCTTCGAGGAGGACTACTTCTCCAACTTCGATGTCGCCCTGGATCTCGACGAAGAGGGCTACCGGGTACTGGCCTCCAAAATCATCGTTGAAGAGGTCGAGAGCGAAGACCACCAAATCTCACTGGCCGAAGTGATGCAGGTGGCGGAAGACGCCCAGGCCGGTGACACCGTGGTGCTGGACGTCACCCCCGAGAAGGAAGACTTCGGCCGCATGGCCGCCGCCACCACCAAACAGGTGCTGGCCCAGAAGCTGCGCGACCAGCAGCGCCGCATGATCCAGGAGGAGTTCGCCGACCTGGAAGATCCCGTCCTGACCGCTCGCGTGATTCGCTTCGAGCGACAGAGCGTGATCATGGCCGTCAGCAGCGGACTGGGTCGCCCCGAAGTGGAGGCCGAACTCCCCCGCCGCGACCAGCTGCCCAATGACAACTACCGGGCCAACGCCACCTTCAAGGTCTTCCTGAAGGAAGTCAGTGAGATTCCGCGCCGCGGACCTCAACTGTTTGTCAGCCGCGCCAACGCCGGTCTGGTCGTCTATCTCTTCGAGAACGAAGTGCCCGAGATCCAGGAGGGGTCGGTCCGCATCGTTGCCGTCGCCCGTGAGGCCAACCCCCCCTCCCGCTCGGTCGGTCCCCGCACCAAGGTGGCCGTGGACAGCGTGGAGCGCGAAGTGGACCCTGTCGGCGCCTGCATTGGCGCCCGCGGCTCTCGCATCCAGCAGGTCGTGAACGAACTGCGTGGCGAAAAAATCGATGTCATCCGCTGGTCCCATGACCCGGGCCAGTACATCGCCAACTCCCTGAGCCCCGCCCGCGTGGAAGCGGTTCGACTGGTGGATCCCGAAGGGCAGCATGCCCACGTCCTGGTGCCCCCCGATCAGCTCAGCCTGGCCATCGGTCGCGAGGGTCAGAACGTCCGTCTCGCCGCTCGCCTGACCGGCTGGAAGATCGACATCAAGAACAGCACCGAGTACGACCAGGCCTCTGAGGACGAGAAGGTCGCGGAACTGATCTCCATGCGCCAGGAAGAGGAAGCGCTTCAGGCGGAAGCTGAAGCCCGGATGGAGGCAGAACACGCCCTGCGTGCCGAGGAAGACGCCCGTCTTCGGGAGCTCTATCCCCTGCCCGAGGACGAAGAGGAGTACGGCGAGCAGGCCCAGTACGACGAAGCGGCCTACGAGCAAGAGCCTGTGGCTGAGGCTGAGGCCACCGAAGCCGTGGCAACGGAAGACGCAGTCGAAGAGGCTGTCGAAGAGACGACCGACGAGGAAGGAGCCCGGTGAAGCAACAGCCCGTCCTCAGGCGTTGTGTGACCTGCCGTGCACTGCTGGATCGCCAGCACCTGCTACGGGTCATCCGCCTTGCCGAGGGCGGCATGGCTCTGGACCAAGGGATGGGCCGATCGGCCTATCTCTGTCCGACCGAGAGCTGTTTTGAGGAAGCCAAGCGCCGCAAACGTCTGCAGAAGGCACTCCGGTGCCAAGTGTCAGATTCCATCTACGCGGCCTTGGCGCAGCGCCTGAATGCCACCTCTTATCAGGCGCTGAGGCAAGATAAATAGTGGCCTCACTGTGGGTGATGGCCCGGTGGCACGTGTTGCCCCCGACCACTTGGAGCACTTGATGACCAGCAGCGGCAAAGTCAGGATTTACGAGCTGTCCAAGGACTTGGGCCTTGAGAACAAGGACGTGCTCGATGCCGCCGAGAAACTGTCGATCGCAGCGAAGAGCCATAGCAGCTCCATCAGCGATGACGAGGCAGCGAAAATCCGCAGCCTGATCAAAGGTGGCGGGAATGGCAGCAAGGCCGCTCCGACGGTGGACGAGCCCAAGAAAGCCATCCTCTCGGTCAAGAAGGCCGCTCCTGCCGCACCGGCAGCGCCTGCGAAACCCGCAGCGGCCAAACCGGTAGCGGCCAGCCCTGCTCCGGCGAAACCTGCTGCTGCGGCCCCTGCTCCTCGGCCCCAGCCCCAGGCAGCCAAGCCCGCCGCTCCGTCCGCTCCAGCTCGCCCGGCCGCACCATCCGCTCCCCCAGCCCGCCCTGCGGCAGCGGCCAAGCCCGCAGCCAAACCTGCGGCCAGTGCTCCCCCCAGCCGTCCAGCGGCCCCGTCAGCGCCTCCGGCTCGTCCCGCAGCGGCCAAGCCTGCCGCCAAACCCGCGGCCAGCGCTCCCCCCAGCCGTCCCGCAGCCCCGGCCCCGAGCCGACCTGCACCGGCAATCGTGTCCAAGACCCCGGCAGGAGCGGGAGCCCCCCCGGCCCGCAAGCCGGCGCCCCCTGTGTCGCGCCCTGCGGCAGGTAGCCCCCCCCAGCGTCCTGGCGCCCCCACGCGTCCCGCTGCAGGCGGTGGCCGCCCGCAGCTCGTGAGTCGTCCTCAGGGCGGCCAGGGCGGAGCCCGTCCTGCCACACCCTCCGGCCGCCCGGCCCTGAGCCAGCGGCCAGGGATGCCCACACGCCCCGGCGCACCCGCCCCCACGCGGGTGGGACAGGGCGGCAAGCCCGCCAAACCCGCCCGCCCTCAGGTGGAGCTGGTCGGCAAACCCATTCGCCGTGATGTCAGCGGTCCTGGTGGCGGCGGGAACCGCCCCGCGCCCCCGACCCGTCCCGGCATGCCTGGCATGCGCAAGCCGGTGGCCCCTGGCGAGCTCATGCAGCTCCAGAAACCTGGAGCAAGGCCCAGCGCACCGCCGCCTCGGCGTCCTGGTGGCGCCCCTGGCGCACCCGCCGGCGCCCCCGGAGCCCCTGGAGCAGGCGACGCCAACCGTCCTTCGGCCACTCCCCCGTCGGCACCACGCCGCCCGAATTTCCGTGCACCCCAGCCGCCCGGTGGCGGCCGTCCCCGCCGCCCCGATTGGGACGACAGCGCGCGTCTGGATGCACTGCGCAGCCGCTCACCCCAGAAGCAGCGCCAGCGCGTTCACATCATTGGAGAGAACGACGACTCGCTGGCCGCACAAACCGGCGGCTACGCCGGTGACACCGATGCGGTGGTGCTGCAGGCCTCCCTCGCCCGTCCGGCGAAACCCCGCAGCGCTGGCTCCGCTCAGCCGAAGCCAACCGTTGTGGCCCGCAAGCGCCGCAAGGAAACCGCCCGTCAGCGTCAGCGGCGCCGCGCGATGGAGCTGCGTGCCGCACGGGAAGCCAAGCAACAGCGGCCCGAAATGCTCATCGTTCCGGAGGGCAACCTCACGGTGCAGGAGCTGGCCGACAAGCTGGGCGTCGAGAGCTCCGAGATCATCAAGAGCCTCTTCTTCAAGGGCATCATCGCCACGGTGACCCAAACCCTCGATCTCTCAGCGATCGAGACGGTGTCCCAGGAATTCGGCGTTCCGGTGCTCGAGGACGACGTCGAGGAAGCGGCGGCCAAGACCGTCGAGATGATCGAAGAGAGCGATCTCGCTCACCTGATCCGGCGTCCGCCCGTGGTCACGGTCATGGGCCACGTGGACCACGGCAAGACCAGCCTGCTGGACTCGATCCGCAAAACCCGGGTCACCGCTGGCGAAGCCGGTGGCATCACCCAGCACATCGGTGCCTACCAAGTCGAAGTGCCCCACGCCGGGGAGCAGCGGAAGATCACCTTCCTGGACACCCCTGGCCACGAAGCCTTCACCGCCATGCGGGCCCGTGGCACCAAGGTCACTGACGTGGCCGTGCTGGTGGTGGCCGCCGATGACGGCGTGCGTCCCCAGACCCTGGAGGCCATCAGCCACGCCCGCGCCGCCAAGGTGCCGATCGTGGTGGCGATCAACAAGATCGACAAAGAAGGTGCCTCCCCGGATCGCGTCAAACAGGAGCTGTCCTCCCACGAACTCGTGGCTGAGGACTGGGGCGGCAACACCGTGATGGTGCCGGTGAGTGCCATCAAGGGCGAGAACATCGAGAAGCTGCTGGAGATGATCCTGCTGGTCACCGAAGTGGAAGACCTGCAGGCCAACCCAGACCGGATGGCCCGGGGCACCGTCATCGAGGCACACCTCGACAAGGCGAAGGGTCCTGTGGCCACCCTGCTGATCCAGAACGGCACCCTGCGCACCGGCGACGTGCTGGCCGCTGGTCCGATCCTGGGCAAGGTGCGCGCCATGGTCGACGACAACGGCAAGCGCGTCAAAGAAGCCGGCCCCTCCTACGCCGTTGAGGCCCTGGGCTTCAGCGAAGTGCCGACGGCCGGCGACGAGTTCGAGGTCTACACCGACGAAAAAACGGCCCGTGCGGTGGTCGGCGACCGCGCCACCGAAGCCCGCGCAACCCGCCTGGCCCAACAGATGGCCTCCCGCCGGGTCTCTCTGGCCTCGATGTCGGGTCAGGCCAGCGAAGGGGAACTCAAGGAACTCAACCTCATCCTCAAGGCCGACGTTCAGGGTTCCGTCGAGGCAATCCTCGGGTCCTTGGAACAACTGCCTCAAGAGGAGGTTCAGGTCCGCGTGCTGCTCTCTGCACCGGGCGAAGTCACCGAAACCGACGTCGACCTGGCGGCGGCTTCCGGTGCTGTCATCGTCGGCTTCAACACCTCGATGGCGCCTGGCGCCAAGCGTGCTGCTGACGCCACGGGCGTGGATGTGCGTGACTACGACGTCATCTACAAACTGCTCGAGGACATCCAGATGGCCATGGAAGGCCTGCTGGAACCCGAACTGGTGGAAGAGCCCCTGGGCGAAACCGAGGTTCGGGCCGTCTTCACGATCGGCAAGAGCGCCGTGGCGGGTTGCTACGTCACCAGCGGCAAACTGCAGCGCAACTGCAAGGTCCGCGTCTGGCGCGGCAAGGAAAAGGTGTTCGAGGGCGACCTGGACTCCCTGCGCCGCGGCAAGGACGATGTCAAAGAAGTCGCCACCGGCTTCGAATGCGGCATCGGCTGTGATCGTTTTGCCAACTGGCAAGAGGGCGACCGGGTGGAATCCTTCAAACTGGTCACGCAGCGACGCACCCTCAGCAACTGACCGTGAATCCGGCAAGACGCGAACCGCTCCTGTGGCTCCAGCTACTGGGGCTCGCGGCCTTGCCGCTCGAAATCCTGTTGCTATTCCTGCTGTTTGCAGGGGCAGACCCGGGTCCCTTCCCCGGCTTTGAACGCTTGCTGACCTGGGCGATCGGCGCCCTGGGAAGCGCGGTCCTCTTCTGGCGCCTTCCTCCCGACCTCTGGTCTGTGCTGATCCTGCAGGTGCCCCTGCGGGGTCGCCGACCAGAGCAGTTTCGTCTGAGTGCCCTTCAGACCGCCCTGCCTCTGAAGGTCGTCATTGCCCTGGGCGCAGCACTGCTCCTTCCTCTGACCTGGTGGGCAGACAGCCACGCCGGCATGGCCTGGGCCTGGTCCCCTCTCTCCAGCAGCCCCAGGCTGGTGGTTCTGCTGCTCTGCATCCCGGTGCTGGCGCTGATCCAATGGCAGTGGGCCCAAGTGATCCAGTCCCTCTGGATGCTCACCAGATCCGCTGGTCTGGTGGATCAGACCCTGCCCCTCACCCAAGTCCAGGCTGCTGAGCAGCGCCTCAACGCTGGGCTACCGCTCTTGCTTCTCGCGCCGTTGGCCTTTGCGGAACCTGCGGCTTCCGTCGAGCCGGAACAGAAGATCACACCGCAAGAGCAACAGGAAAAATCCGAAGCTATCGCTCCTGAACCCGAGCAGACCGACTCACCTACCGAGACAGAGCCCGTCGCCGCAGAAGCTTCTGAACCTGCTGCAGAGCCTTTGCAGGCGGACGCGGAGGTCGTTGAGGCAACCGACGAGGACCACGAGGCCAACGCTGAAGCCCTTGCCTCAGAAGACGTCGATGTGCCGCAAGCGGAAGCCTCAGACGCCGACGCCGAACGAGAAGCCGACGCAGAGCCCGAGGAGGAAGCGGTCGTTCACGAAGAGCCCTGTTCCGAAGAAACCGGCCCCGAAGAGACCACTGCCGAAGCACCCCAAGACACTGAGGAAGACCCTGCCAAACAGGACAGCGAAGACGCGTCAGTCGTCGACGCTGGGGGAGCGGTCGCGCCAGAGGAGAAGCCCGAAGAGGGCTAACGCCGAAACCTGAATCAGGAGGTCAGAGGACTGGACCACCTCTCCACCGGCCGAACGCATCGCCATCGTGGCCAGGCCAACGGCCGCAGAAGCAGTAAAGGCCAACCAGAGTCCTCGCCTGAGTCCACGCCAGGGGGTGCGAGCCTCCTGCAACAGACGAGCCCTGAGATCGGGATCCAGTGGGGGACGGGAGTCAGGCGGCATCCGCGCGTCTCAGGCATCGAAGCCTGAATGCTAATTTCACTGGGCTGCCGGTGTAGCTCAGTGGTAGAGCAACTGATTCGTAATCAGTAGGTCGTCGGTTCAAGTCCGATCTCCGGCTTTTCAGGTCCTGACGCTCTCAAAAGAGATGGGACCCTGCAGTCACAGCAAGACATCTGAGCCAGCGGCTTTGAATTCGAGCCAAAGATGGCACCTGGCTCTAGCGATACTCGACCAGGGCAGCTGGTGGATGTTCAGCTTCTGAAAGTTCGCTGAGCATTTGAAAGTCGTCAAAGTCAAAACCAGGGGCGACCGCACACACCATCAGGCTCCAACGCCCTGAAGCCCGAGCGGCCTGCCAGACACCCGCTGGCACCACGACCGTTTCTGCTGAAGCCGGTAGAAGACAGTGCTCCTGCAGCTGCCCATCCATCACCAACAGCAACGCCAAGGGATCCCCCGCTAGGCAGCACCAACTCTCATCGGCGTGGTTCACCCGATGCCAGCGACTGATCTCCCCGGGGCCCAACAGAAACAGGATCTGGGTCAGGGCGTCGCGCTGCACCCCATCGGCGCGGCGCACCTTGAGCGCGCTGCGGAAGGTCTCTCGATACCACCCCCCCTCGGGGTGAGGTTGAAGATCAAGGGCCGCAACGATCTCAGCCACGCTGTGGCGTTCTGGATCCCACGGACCGAGGTTGTCTTGCGTCATGCCTGCCATGCTTGGGCCAACGGCACGGAGGTGCGATCGATCGCAGCACGATGCAACGTCTGGTCGATGCGGCCCGGGCCGAAGCCGAACAGGGCTGGAGCGAAGGGGGAATTCCCATCGGTGCCGTCCTGGCCCAAGAGGATGGAACGATCGTCGCCCGTGGACACAACCAACGGGTCCAGAACGGGGATCCCACCAGCCATGGTGAAACCCAGTGCATCCGCAACGCCGGGCGGCGCCGCGACTGGCGTGAGCTGACCCTGGTCACCACCCTCTCTCCCTGTCCGATGTGCGCCGGAACGGCCGTTCTGCTGGGATTCCGGCGGGTGGTCATCGGAGAGCGCAAGACCTTTCAAGGGGCCGAGACCTGGCTCAAGGAGGCTGGAATCGAAGTCACCTGCCTGGACGATCCACGCTGCGAAGCGCTGATGCAAACCATGCAGCAGCAGAAGCCTGAGCTCTGGGCAGAAGACATCGGCTGCTGAACAGCGATGAACATCGTCCTGCTGAGGCCAGAAGACTGGATCGACGAGCAGCGCGTGCTGCTGAATGACGAGCGGGCGCGCCACATCCGCAATGTGCTCAAGTCGAGCGTGGGCGAGACCCTGCGGCTCGGGCTCATCGGAGGTGCCTGCGGTCAGGGGCTGATTGAGTCCCTGGACTCCAGTGGCGTGGTGCTCAGAACCGTCCTCAGCGAACCGCCACCCAAGCGCCATCCCTTCGATTTGGTGCTGGCCCTACCGAGACCCAAGATGCTGCGCCGGATCCTGCGGCAATGCGCCGAATTTGGGATCAGCCATCTGCACCTGATCAACAGTGCGCGGGTCGAGAAGAGCTACTGGCAAAGCCCGCTGCTGCAAGCCAGCAACGTCGAGGACGCCCTGCTCGCGGGCATGGAGCGCTCCCGAGACACCATCGCCCCGCAGGTGCATCTGCACCAACGCTTCCGGCCCTTCATCGAAGACGAGCTCCCAGGGCTCTGCGCCGGACGGCTCTGCCTGATCACGGAGATGGGGGCCGAGGAGCCCTTGGCTCAGCACGCCGGCCAACCCGCTCTGGTGATGATCGGGCCCGAGGGCGGCTTTGTCCCTTTTGAGATCGAGCTCGCCCAGGCCCATGGTGCCCGCCCCGTCCATCTAGGGGAGCGGACCTTGAGCGTGGACACGGCCCTCAGCGCAACCCTGGCTCAGGGATCAGCTGTGTTTGCTCTCAGCTCGGGCCAAAGCCTCGGCGGGATCCCCCTGTAGATCCGCCTCCAGGAAGGCCGGCGTTTCCGGCAAGGCCAAGTGCACGTGGTTGTCCATGTGCACCTGCACCGTCAGATCCTTGGCCTGCACGTCGAGGATGTGACCGCCATGGTTGTGGTCATCGCTCAGCAGGTGCAGGTGATAGCCGGGCACATTGATCGTGCGGGCATAGCTGGGAGTCCAGAACCCCACCAGGCTTCCGCGCAGACCGCTCTGGCTGAACTCCGCCTGGTGACTGGTCGCGGTCACCAGGTCCGTGCCATGGGCGCTCTTGCAGGCCACGCGGTAGTGGATCCTCTCGAACGTGCCGGTAATGCGGATGGCGCAGAAGAGATTGTCGCTGCGCCTTAGGCCATCGAGCTGAGCGGTGAGGTCGTCCCAACTGCTGACGGACGGCAGCGTCGTGGTGGTGTCAGCCGCAAAGAAGGTCGTCGCCCAAAAGGGAGCCAGGGCCGAGTCCGGGGCGACATGCACCGACCCATCACTGCGGGCCTGCCAGCAGGTGCCATCGAGCATGATCCCCTCACCATCGAGGCCATCGAAGGTGCCCAGGCCGAAGTCTCCATGGCGCTTGATGTCCGCCACGCGCACGCAACCCTGATAGACCCCCTGCACCAGGGCGCCAGAGGTGGAGACCTGATAGATCGTGTGGTGGTCAAGATCCAGGGTTTCCGCCAGGGAGCGGCGAACCAGATGGCTGACGCTGTCGCCCGTGCGTTCAGCCAAGGCGTGCAGCGCGTCCCAGAGACCATCGCCAACGGAGACGTTCAGGTGGTGACCGCTCGCATGCTGCGTGCTCATCGGAACCTCAGTGGATGAACTGCTGGTGCACGTTCTGCATCAGCCGGATG
This sequence comes from Vulcanococcus sp. DEBay_Sum29NL08_54, assembly GCF_017859255.1. NCBI lineage: Bacteria > Bacillati > Cyanobacteriota > Cyanophyceae > Synechococcales > Synechococcaceae > Vulcanococcus > Vulcanococcus sp. DEBay_Sum29NL08_54. Next base: position 1,846 of record NZ_JAFMNJ010000016.1, on the reverse strand, counting down.
TTCTCGGAGTAGTCCACCGGAACATTGATCAGAACCGGTACCGGCTGCTGCAGGGCCTCCCGCAGGACGGGTCCGAGGTCCTCGGCGTTCTGGATCGAGTAGCCCTTCGCGCCAAAGGCCTCGGCGAACTTGACGACGTCGTAGTCGCCAAGCTGGATCCCCGAGACCCGTCCGTAGTGGGCCTGCTCCTGGAACTCCACCATGTTGTAGGAGTGGCTGTTCCAAATCACGTGCACGAAGCGGCTGCCCATCCGCACCGCCGTCTCCAGCTCCGTCGCCGTGAACAAAAAGCCACCGTCCCCTGAGACGGAGACCACGGGACAGCCGGGGCGCACCATCCCAGCGGCAATGGCCCAGGGCAGGGCCACGCCCAGGGTCTGCTGACCATTGCTCACCAGCACCTGGCGGGCTCGCTCAGCCTGGGCATAGCGGTTCATCCAGATGTAGTGGGAGCCGACATCCAGGCAGAGCGTGGTGTCCTTGGTGATCACCGAACTGATCTCGTGCACCAGGCGCAACGGATGAACAGGAGCAGCCCCACCCATGGAGGCACCCTCGGCGGCCGTCGCCCGTAATTCAGCGGCGAGGGCCTGCTGCTGCTGACGGAAATCAGGGGCGATCGTCAGTGGCGGCAGGGTGGCCATGGCGATCAGGGTCTGCTGCAGATCCCCGATCAACTCCACCTGGGGCAGGAAGGCTTGGTCCTGGTCCGCAGCCTTTACATCGACATTGATCAGGGTGCGGGATTGATCGCTATTCCAAAGGCTGGGGTCGTATTCGACCGGATCAAAGCCGAGGCAGATGACCCCATCGGCCGCGCTCAGCAGGGCATCCGCCGGTTGGTTGCGGAAGAGTCCCAACCGCCCCACGTACTGCTCCGGCGCGACCCAGCGCCCGGGCCCTTGGAAGGTGGCGCAGTAGGGCAGTCCGCTGCGGCGCACATAGGCCTGGAGCGCTTCGCTGAGATCTGGATCTGAAGCCTGCATCCCCAGAAGGAGCAGGGGCCGCTCCAGGGTTGCCATCAACTCCGCGGCCCGGCTCAGGGCCTGGGGATGGCAGGGCCCCTGAAGGATCGGCTCACCCCAGCCCGCCGATGGGTCGGCCTCGATCTCAGCCAAGCCAACGTCCTTGGGCAGCCCCAGAAAGGCTGCCCCCGGCCGGCCCTGCTCAGCCGCCCGAATGGCATTGCCCAGGACCTCCGGTAGGTCGTGAATCGAGAGGGCGGACTGGGCAAAGCGCGTCACCGGCTGCATCAGGCCGATGGCATCCAGCGACTGATGGGTCTGCTTAAAGCGATCGTCCAGGGGCACCTCACCACCGATCGCCAACACGGGATCGCCTTCGGTGGTCGCCGTTGCCAGGCCCGTCACCAGGTTGGTCACGCCAGGGCCGGAGGTGGCCAGGCAGACGCCGATGCGGCCGGTCAGGCGGCCAAAGGCTTGAGCCATGAATGCCGCGTTCTGCTCATGGCGGCAGAGCACCAGCTCGATGGGCGAATCCAGCAGGGCCGTGAAGACGCTGTCGACCTTGGCCCCGGGGATGCCAAACACATGGGTGACGCCATGGGCTTCCAGCGCCTTGACCAGAAACTGAGCACCCGTCAGAGCCTTGGACCGCGGCGCCGGCTCCACTGGGCGGCCTGGCGTTCTGCGGTTGGAGGTCTGCGGTGCGTGGGGATGGGAATGGCGTGCCGATGTCGTCATCCGACGGTCCGAAGGCTGATTCGCACACCATGACCACAGCGCTGCGCCGCAGCCCCTGCGTTCGTTTTTTTTCGGGAATCTGCACCCCCCCAACAAAAAGCCCCCTCTTGCGAGGGGGCTTCTGGTTCAACCGAGATTGAACC
>NZ_JAFMNJ010000003.1:0-100334 GCF_017859255.1 Vulcanococcus sp. DEBay_Sum29NL08_54 | reverse complement strand
CCAGCTGCAGGGTCCAGGCCCCTTCTGGTTTGAAGCTCAGTCGCTCGGGCCACTCCACGGCCATCAAGGCACCCAGCGCTTGGGCTTCCTCTTCTTCTTGGCAGAAGAGCTCATCGGCGGAGGCACTCTGCTCAAGGCGATAGAGGTCGAGATGGACCAAGGCGGCGGCCTGTCCTTGGTAATGCTGCGCTAAGGCAAAGGTGGGGCTAGTGATGGGTTCATCGATCTCGAGAGCCAGGGCAATCCCTTGCACCAGCGAGGTCTTGCCCGCTCCTAAATCCCCCTCCAGCAACAGGATGGGCCTGGGCTGCGGCAACGCGAGCCAGTCCAAGGCCAGTTGACGGCCCAGGTTCTGGGTCGCCGCCGCATCCGCTAACTGCACGCTCAGTTGTTGCATACCGATAGATTGCCCTTAAGCGAGCCCGAAGCCTCGGCGTCTCTGCAGATATTCCACACCTCTTGCCAAGCCACGGTCTGGGCTGGCGAGTGCATTCACCTCAAGAACATCAACCATGGTGGCCTCCCCCACTGCGCCTGCGCTGCAGAGCACCAGCACCTATGTGATCGCCGATCTGGGTCTGGCTGATTTCGGTCGCAAGGAGATCGAGATCGCTGAGACCGAGATGCCCGGTCTGGTGGCCCTGCGCAGCAAGTACGGCGCTGAGCAGCCCCTCAAGGGTGCCCGCATTGCGGGTTCCCTGCACATGACGATTCAGACCGCCGTTCTGATCGAAACCCTGGTCGCTCTGGGCGCCGAAGTGCGCTGGGCCAGCTGCAACATCTTCTCCACCCAGGACCACGCCGCTGCCGCGATCGCTGCTGCGGGTGTCCCTGTGTTCGCCTACAAGGGCGAGACCCTCGATGAGTACTGGGCCTTCACCCACCGCATCCTCGAGTGGGGCGACGGTGGTACCCCCAACATGATTCTCGATGACGGCGGCGATGCCACCGGCCTCGTGATCCTGGGCACCAAGGCCGAGAGCGATCCCTCCGTTCTGGACAACCCCAGCAACGAAGAGGAGACCGCGCTCTTCAACAGCATTCGCCAGAAGCTGGCTGCCCAGCCTGGCTTCTATTCCCGGATCAAGGCCCAGATCCAGGGCGTGACCGAGGAAACCACCACCGGTGTGGCCCGTCTCTATCAACTGCAGAAGAGCGGCGAACTCCCCTTCCCCGCCATCAACGTCAACGACTCCGTCACCAAGAGCAAGTTCGACAACCTCTACGGCTGCCGTGAGTCCCTGGTGGACAGCATCAAGCGCGCCACCGACGTGATGGTGGCCGGCAAGGTCGCCCTGGTGCTCGGCTATGGCGATGTGGGCAAGGGTTCGGCCCAGTCCCTGCGTGGCCTTGGCGCCACCGTGATGATCGCTGAGATCGATCCGATCTGCGCCCTGCAGGCCGCCATGGAGGGCTACCGCGTCGTCCGTCTGGAGGACGTTGTGGCTGATGTCGACATCTTCGTCACCGCCACCGGCAACTTCCAGGTGATCCGCCACGAGCACCTGATCCAGATGAAGGATCAGGCGATCGTCTGCAACATCGGCCACTTCGATAACGAAATCGATGTCGCCTCGCTGAAGCAGTACACCTGGGAGAACATCAAGCCCCAGGTCGACCACATCACCCTGCCCAGCGGCAACAAGATCCTGTTGCTGGCCGAAGGTCGTCTGGTGAACCTGGGCTGCGCCACCGGCCACCCCAGCTTCGTGATGAGCAACTCCTTCACCAACCAGGTGCTGGCTCAGATCGAGCTCTTCACCAAGGGCGCTCAGTACGCCAAAGAGGTCTACGTGCTGCCCAAGCACCTCGATGAGATGGTGGCTCGCCTCCACCTCGAGAAGATCGGCGCCAAGCTCACCGAGCTGTCCGCCGAGCAGGCCGCCTACATCAACGTTCCCGTTGAGGGCCCCTACAAGCTCGAGCACTACCGCTACTGAGCCCTGAGACAACAAAGCCCCTCAACACTGAGGGGCTTCTCTTCCTGAAGCCCGGTCGATGCAAGACCGGGCTTTTTTGTGCTCGTCCTGCGATCGCTCAGAACGGCACTTCTTCTTCGCTGGGCGCGCCGCCACCGAAACCACCGCCGCCAAAGCCGTTGGCTTCAGCGTCACGTTTGGAGCCCAGCAGTTCCAGGCGGTCCACCCGAACCACGGGCTTGCTGCGCTCTTCGCCGCTGTTGCGGTCCGTCCAGCGGTCCAGCTTGAAGCTGCCGATGATTCCCAGCAGGGAGCCCTTACGGACGTAATCGGCGGCGACCTGAGCTTGCTTGCCCCAGATCTCCAGGTTGAACCAGTCGGGCTCGTCGTTATTGCTGCGGCGGTTCACCGCGATGGTCAGGTTGGCCACCATGCTGCCGGACTCGAAGTAGCGCACTTCGGGATCTCGGCCAGCGCGGCCGACCAGGGTGACGGAATTGACGCCCATGGCGTTCTCCTGCGTTTGCGTTGGATCAATGATGCAGTCCCCGGGCGGGGAGCTTCGAGGTGAGAGTTCCACCCTTTGCCCCGGATGTGTCACCACCGCTGCAAAACCCGAGTGGCAGCTAGGTCTTTGAGGGTGTCAGATCGCAGGATCTACCTATGCTTTGAGGGAATGGGGAGACGTCTGTGTTCTTCAAGCGTTTCCAGCTGTCCCGCGACATCGGCATCGATCTAGGGACGGCGAACACCCTGATGTATGTCTCCGGTAAGGGCATCGTCCTGCAGGAGCCCTCCGTGGTGGCGATCGACCTTGAGCGTGGTGTGCCCCTGGCGGTGGGGGATGAGGCGAAGCTGATGTTGGGCCGCACCCCTGGAAATATCCGTGCCGTGCGTCCCCTGCGCGATGGCGTGATCGCTGACTTCGACGCCGCTGAGCAGATGATCAAGACCTTTATTCAGAAAGGGAATGAGGGCCGCGGCATCGTGGCGCCCCGCTTGGTCATCGGCATCCCCAGCGGGGTGACCGGCGTGGAGCGCCGCGCGGTGCGCGAAGCGGGCTTAGCGGGCGCCCGCAATGTGCATTTGATTGAGGAGCCCGTGGCCGCGGCCATCGGCGCGGGCCTGCCGGTGACCGAACCCGTCGGCACGATGATTGTCGATATCGGCGGCGGCACCACGGAGGTGGCGGTGCTGTCCCTGGGGGGCACGGTGCTCAGCGAGTCGGTGCGGGTCGCCGGCGATGAGCTGAGCGATTCGATCAGCAACTACCTCAAAAAGGTCCACAACCTGGTGGTGGGGGAGCGCACCGCCGAGGAGATCAAGATCCGGATCGGTTCGGCCTTCCCCGACGACGCCTTCGACGAATCGACGATGGATGTTCGCGGGTTGCATCTGCTCTCGGGTCTGCCCCGCACGATTCCCGTGCGTGCCGGCGACATCCGCGAGGCGATGGCGGAGCCCCTGAACGTGATCGTGGAGGCGGTCAAGCGAACCCTGGAGCGCACGCCGCCGGAGTTGGCGGCCGACATCGTCGACCGGGGGATTGTGCTGGCGGGGGGCGGGGCCTTGGTCCGCGGCATCACCGATCTGATCAGCCATGAGACCGGAATCCTGGTCCACATCGCCGAGGATCCCCTGCTCTGTGTGGTCAACGGCTGCGGTCGTGTGATTGAGGACTACCAGCGCCTCGAGCGGGTGCTCGACACCCCTGACTTCAGCAGGCTGAACGCGTAATGGCCAGTCGACTCCTCCGGGTTCCTTTACTCCAGAAGCTGCTTCAGGCCTGGCCTTGGTGGTTGCTGCTGGCTGTCTTGGCTGGCGTGCGGCTCAGCAAGGGTGCGGGCGTCCTCGATGCCTACGCCCTGTTGAGTCGTCCGTTCTGGCCGGGCCAGGCCCAGTCTGAATGGCTCCGCTCCGCGCAGCAGTTGGATCAGCAGACGCGGCTGCAGCAGTTGGAGAGCGACAACGCCCGCTTGCGGGGTCTGGTTGCCCTGGATCAAGCCAAGGGTGCACGGATCTCGGCTCCGGTGATCTCCCGCCAGGCCTCCGGTTGGTGGCAACAGTTGGAGTTGGGTAAGGGCAGCCTGCAGGGGGTGCGCGCCGGCGCTGCTGTCCTCGCCCCGGGTGGCCTGATTGGCCGGGTCGCCAGCGTCACCCCCAGCACGGCCCGCGTCGCGCTGCTGACCAACAGCACGAGCCGCCTGGGGGTCTGGGTCCCGCGGGTCAAGCGCCATGGCCTGTTGATTGGCGGCGATACGCCGCGGCCGCGGCTCCAGTTCCTGGATAAGGACACGGGAGTTCGCCCCGGGGATGTGGTGACCACCTCCCCTGCCAGCACCTTGCTTCCCCCCAATCTCACGGTGGGTGTTGTCCAGAGCGTCGATGAGGAATTGGTCCCGGCCCCCGATGCTGTGGTTCAACTGAGCGCACCGATCGACGCGGTCGATTGGGTGCAGTTGGTGTCCCGTTAGCGATGGCCGGATTGCACCGCCATGGCCTCTGCGTGGCCTCTGCCCTCTCGGTCCCGGCGTTGACCTTGCTCTCCCCGGGCTGGTTGAGCCTCGATGGCATTTCCCCGAGTTGGGCGGTGCTTTGGCTGCTGCCTTGGGCCTTGGCGGATGGGCCCTGGTCCGGGGCGTATGCAGGCTTGGCCTTGGGCCTGCTGCTCGACAGCTTGCATGTCGGTCACGTCACCCAGCTGCCGGCTTTGGTGCTGTTGGGTTGGTGGTGGGGACGCCTGGGCCGGCGGGGTAGTCCGATTGAGCGCAGCTTCAACCTGGGGCTGCTGGCGGCCCTGGGCAGCCTGGTCCTAGGGGGCAGCTTCTTGCTGCAGTGGCAGTTCCAGGGTGTGTTGCCCGAGGGTGGCTTGCAGCTGCTGGCGGCTCAGGCTTTGATCACGGCCTTGCTGGCACCCCTGGTTTGTTCGGTTTTGCTGCTGCGTTGGCGACAACTGCTCTCCGCACGGGGATGAAGACGCCCAAGCGGTTGGTCGTTGGGCTGCTGGCGGCTGCGGCGCTCACGGGGGTGCTGGCGGCTTGCGCCCCCGCTCGGCGGCAGACCTCCGATCGCATTCCAATCCAGTTCTGGACCTTGGATCTGGCCCCCAAGTTCAACGACTACCTCAACGGAGTCATTGCCCGCTGGGAGCAGCAAAACCCTGGCTATGACGTGGTTTGGACCGATGTCCCCTGGGGATCGGTCGAGCGCAAGTTGCTGGCGGCGGTGTTTGCGCGCACGGCTCCTGATGTGGTGAATCTGAACCCGCTCTTCGCGGCCAACTTGGCCAGCAAAGGCGGCCTGCAGCCCCTCGAGCCCCTGTTGCCCCAGGGCGCTGCAGAGACCTATCTGCCACTGATCTGGCAAGCGGGCCAAAGCGCCGCTCCCGGTGGCCAGCCGCAGCAGTTCGCCATTCCTTGGTATCTGACGGCCCGGATCACCCTGGCCAACAGCCAGCTGCTGAGTCAGGCCGGCTACGACGCGCCGCCGCGCACCTGGGCTGAGGTGCCGGCCTACGCCGAAGCCGTCAAGCGCCGCACGGGGCGCTATGCCCTGTTTGTCACCGTCGTTCCTGAGGACTCCGCGGAGTTACTCGAGTCCCTGGTGCAGATGGGGGTGACGCTGCTGGACCAGCGCCAACGGGCGGCCTTCAACACGCCGGCGGGCCGGCGGGCCTTTGCCTTCTGGAGCGATCTCTATCGCCGCGGCCTGCTGCCCCGCGAGGTGGTCAGCCAGGGCTACCGGCGCGCGATTGAGCTCTACCAAAGCGGTGAGTTGGCCCAGGTGGGCAGCGGGGCGGAGTTCCTGCGCAGCATCCAGACCAATGCGCCCCAGGTGGCCGCGGCCACCCGTCCCTACCCGCCCCTGACCGGTGCCAATGGCGCCGCCAATGTGGCGGTGATGACCCTGGCGATTCCCCGCCAGAGCAAGGTGGCCGGGCCGGCGACCCGCTTCGCCCTGTTTCTGACCGATGCCAATAACCAGGCGCGTTTTGCCGAGCAGGCACGGGTGCTGCCCTCGTCCACCGGTGCCTTGCGGCAGGTGGAAGAGGCCCTGGCGGATGAACAACCGTCGACTCAGGCGGAGCAGCTGGTGCGGCAGGCCCGTCTGCTCTCAGCCCAAACCCTGAGTTCAGCTCGGGTGCTGGTGCCGGCGAGCCCAGGGGTGAAGCGGCTCCAAGCCATCGTCTATACCCAGCTGCAGCGGGCGATGTTGGGCCAGATCAGCAGCGATGCGGCCTTGGCTGAGGCGGAGCGTCAGTGGAACGCCTATGCCGCAGGACGCTGGCCCTAGGTCGACCTGGAGAAAACCTTAAGACTGGCGCTGCATAGCTCAGCTGGCCGGCAAAAGGCTATCGCCAAGAGAGGTCTGAGAGTTAACGTTGCGCTTCTTCACGCTGTGTAGTGCATGCCGCTCGACGAGCAGCAACGACAGAGTGATGCCTCTTCTGTCGAGGCTTCGTCAGAGCAGCGCGCCACCGTGATGGTGGTGGATGACGAGCCTGCCGTGCGTCGGGTGCTCGTCATGCGTCTCCAGCTGGCCGGCTATCAGGTGGTCTGCGCTGAAGACGGTGAGGAAGCGCTGGCCCTTTTCCACAAAGAGCAGCCCGACCTGGTGGTGCTCGACGTGATGCTCCCGAAGCTCGATGGCTTCGCGGTCTGCCGGCGCCTGCGGGCGGAGTCCTGCGTGCCGATCATTTTTCTCTCGGCCTTGGATGCCATCGCCGAGCGGGTCGCCGGCTTGGATCTGGGGGCGGACGACTATCTGCCGAAACCCTTCAGCCCCAAGGAGTTGGAGGCTCGGATCGCCACGATCCTGCGCCGCGTTGGCCGCGGTTCGGCCACCAACGAGCCCCGGGATGTTCCCGCGGGTCAAGGGGTGCTGCGGGTCGGTGACCTGGTGGTGGACACCAATCGCCGTCAGGTCACCCGGGATGGTGAGCGTATTGGACTGACTTACACCGAATTCAGCCTGCTGGAACTGTTGTTCCGTGAGCCTGGCCGGGTCGTTCCCCGCGCTGAGATCCTCGAGCAGCTTTGGGGCTATCCGCCCCGCCGTGCTGCTGATCTGCGGGTCGTGGACGTCTACGTGGCCCGTCTGCGCGGCAAGCTCGAGCCCGACCCGCGCAACCCCGAGCTGATCCTGACCGTGCGCGGCACCGGTTACGCCTCCCAGCGCATGGGCGAGAACGCCCCGATGGCGGCCGCCAGCTGATCCTGCAGGATGGCCGAACGCTGATTGATTCGGTCCTTTGTCTGAGCTGCGCGAGACCCGCCTCGAGAAAGGCAAGGCCCTAGCGGAGTTGGGCCAGGGTCCCTATGCCCTGCGCTTTGAGCCCAGCCACCGCACCGCTGAGCTGCAGCAGGCCCATGCGGACTTGCCGAATGGCGAGGAGCGAGAGGTCTCCGTCTCCGTCGCGGGTCGGGTGATGACGCGCCGGGTGATGGGCAAGCTCGCCTTCTTCACCCTGGCGGATGAAACGGGCCCGATTCAGCTGTTCATTGAGAAGGCCACCCTCGGAGACGACTTCGGTCACCTCACCTCCTTGGTGGATGCCGGTGACCTGATTGGTGTCACGGGCAGCTTGCGCCGCACCGATCGCGGTGAGCTGTCGGTGAAGGTGAAGAGCTGGCAGATGCTCAGCAAGAGCCTGCAGCCCCTGCCGGACAAGTGGCATGGTCTGGCCGATGTGGAGAAGCGCTATCGCCAGCGCTATCTCGATCTGATCGTTTCCCCGGACACCCGGGAAACCTTCCGCCGCCGTGCCATCGCGGTCAGCTCGATCCGCCGTTGGCTCGATGAGCGGGGCTTCCTTGAGATTGAGACCCCCGTGCTGCAAAGCGTGCCCGGTGGTGCCGATGCCCGTCCCTTCGAAACCCACCACAACGCTCTGGATCTGCCGCTGACCCTGCGGATTGCCACCGAGCTGCACCTCAAGCGCCTGGTGGTGGGCGGCTTCGAGCGGGTCTATGAGCTGGGCCGGATTTTCCGCAACGAAGGCATCAGCACCCGGCACAACCCTGAGTTCACCTCGATTGAGGTGTATCAGGCCTACGCCGATTACAACGACATGATGGATCTCACGGAGCAGTTGATTGCTCACGTGTGCCAGCAGGTCTGCGGCACGACCCGCATCAGCTATCAGGGCACGGAGATCGACCTCACGCCCCCCTGGCGCCGGGCGACGATGCACGAGCTGGTGCTCGATGCGACGGGCCTCGACTTCAGCAGCTTTGGCAGCCGGGCTGAGGCGGCGGCGGCGATGCAGGCCCAGGGTTTGGCGGTGCCGGAACTGGCGGACTCGGTGGGACGTCTGCTGGTGGAAGCCTTCGATCAGAAGGTCGAGAGCACCCTGATCCAGCCCACCTTTGTGATCGATTACCCGGTGGAGAACTCCCCGTTGGCGCGGGCCCACCGCAGCAAGCCGGGTCTGGTGGAGCGCTTTGAGCTGTTCATCGTTGGCCGTGAAACCGCCAACGCCTTCAGCGAGTTGATCGATCCGGTCGATCAGCGCCAACGGCTGGAAGCGCAGATGGCCCGCAAGGCCGCCGGCGACGACGAAGCCCAGGAGGTGGATGAGGACTTCATCAATGCCCTGGAGGTGGGCATGCCCCCCACGGGCGGTCTGGGCATTGGGATCGACCGGCTGGTGATGCTGCTCACCGACAGCCCCTCGATCCGGGATGTCATCGCCTTCCCACTGCTGCGTCCTGAGGCGCGATCCGGCGCTGCGTCGCCTGCAATGGGATAATCGAACCTAGTAGGCAATCTCCCCCAGTCGGGGGCCCGAGATTCGATGAGTGGCGAACGCGTCGGCTTCCGCTTTAAGCATGCAGATGCTGTGGTGAAGCGCAATCCCCAGGGCCGCTCCCGCCGGGGCTGGGTGATGGAGCCGGTCGAGCAAACCACCAGCCGCGGCACCAAGATGCCCGCCTATCGGATCCGTTGGCGCGATAGCGAGCGCCCCGAGATCGTGCTGCAGCACATGCTGATTGCCGATCCCGATCCCACTCCGCCGCCCGAAGGCGTGAGCCTGGTTCCCCCCGAACCGAAGAAGTGATTTTGAAAGGCCCCGCTTCTGGGGCCTTTTTTATGCCCAGCCCTTGAGGCGATAGAGCGCCAGGCCAAGGTGCTCCTTGAGGGCCACGCTGCTCAGATAGAGCGCCTCAGCACTGGGTAGCAGGTCCTGAACCAGTGATCCTGGGGTCGGGCTTCCCAAGCGTTGCCGTTCCGGCAGCAAGAAATCACAGGCCACTGGAATCACCTGTAGGCCGCTGCGCCGCTCAAAGGTCGCCAGAGAACGGGGCATGTGAAAGGCGCTGGTCACCAGGAGGACCTGGCTCCAGCCCCGTTGCTTGGCCAACTGGCCGATGTCGCGGGCTTCCTCGGCGGTGGTTTTGGAAAGGGGATTGGGCACGATGCGCTGGCTGGGGACCCCCAGTTCTTCAGCAAGGGCCTGGGCGGAGAAGGCTTCGGCCGGTGCGGGATCTGCTGCGGTGAAGCTGATCTGGGCGCCGCTGGTCACCAGGGTGCCCGCCTTCTTTTGGCGCATCAGCCGCACTCCCGTCAGCAGGCGATCGCCTCCTTCACTGACTTCCACGCCGCGCCTGGGCGGCAGGGCCGGCTTGAGGCCACCGCCCAGCACGACGATGGCATCGGCGTTGGGGATCGTCTTGGGTGTCAGCGCCACGGCGCGCTCCTCTAAACCCCAGATCAATTGCCGACTGGTGATCGGCATGGCAAACAGCCAGACCATCGCGATGCCGCTGGCCCCAAGCGCACGGCTGAGTCTTGGCCGGCGTCTGCTTCCCAGGCCGGCGAGCTGGAGCAGCAGGCCCAGGCCCAAGGGATAGACCAGCAGCGGCAGCAGCTTGGAGAGCAGAAAGCCCATCAGAGCCCCTGCCGCCGGCGTAGCTCTTCGAGGGCCTGCTCGGTTTCAAAGCGGGCCCAGGCCGCATCCAGGTTGTCGCTGGGACTGGCGGCGGATCTCGGTTGAGCTTGGGCCGGGCGCTGCTGCAGTTCCTGGCCAATGGCTTCGAGGCGCTGCCAGTGGCCCCGTCCCTGCTGCATCAGCCCATCCAGGTGATCCTGCGCCCGCTTCGCCAGGTCATGGGCACCAGCGGCTTGTGCCCGTTGCGTGCGCTCTTGCCACTGCTTGATCTCCGCTGCGAGTTCCAGCAGGGTCCGCCGCAGTTGGGCGGCCTCGCTGAGCAGCTCCTCCCGTAGCCGTGCGCTTTGCTCGGGATGGGACCTCAGGAAGGCCTCGAGCTGCTGCTCGAGCTTGTCTTCGAGCTCATCCCACCAGGACCAGGAACTCACGCCGAGGGAGGACGGGTGATCAGCGGGGCTTCGATCTCCTCCTGCAGAGGGGTGATTGCCGCTTCCCGCGAGCGCAGCAGCAGTTGGGTGAGGCGGGCAATGGCGCCCTCTCCGAGGTTCTGGGTGGTCAGTTGCTCAAAGGCTTGGCCGTAGAGCTCCTCGAGTTGGGCAATCAGGTTTTCCCGCAGTTCCCGGGACGCTCGCCGCTGATCTTCCCTCGCCATCGCAGTTCCGTGAGGGCGTTCAGTCTGCCTGCTTCAGCAGGTGCAGCGACAGGTCGCCGCGGGGATCGCTCCAGCGGGCTTCGCTGCTCCAGCCGGCCCGGGCGGCGAGGTCCAGGAAGGCCTCTGGGCTGTACTTGTGGCTGGTTTCGGTGACGAGGGCTTCGCCCGCCGCAAAGTGCCAGCTGCGGCCGCAGGCCTGCACCGTTTGCTCCCGCTGGCTGATGAGGGCCATCTCGATGTGGCTGGCTTCAGGCACCCAGCGGGCCTGGTAGCGGAACTGGTCCAGGTCGAAATCGCAGTCCAGATCGCGATTCAGCCGTTGGAGCAGGTTGAGCGCGAAGCGGGCCGAGATCCCTGCGGCGTCGTCGTAGGCCGCCTCCAGCCGTTCGGTTGCTTTCGGCTGGTCGATGCCGATCAGCAGGGTTCCACTGGGACCGAGTAGCCGCCGAAATTGCCGCAAGAGCGCTTCGGCGGCAGCGGTGGTGAAGTTCCCGAGGGAGCTGCCTGGGAAAAACCCCAGGCGCCGTTGCGTCTTCAGCAGAGGATGGCTTGGCAGCTGCTCCAGTTGGCTGTAGTCGCAGCAGATGCCCAACATCGGCACGCCGGGATGGTCCCCTTGCAGGCGCCGGCAGGCCGTGGCCAGATGCTCTGCACTGATGTCCAGGGCCACGTAGGCCGGCTGCTCCAACGCCTGCAGCAGTGGCCCCACCTTGCGGGCGCTGCCAGCTCCGAACTCCACCAGGGTGCCCTCGCCAAGGGCCGCGGCTATCGCATGAGCCTTGTCTTCGAGCAGGGCTGTCTCGGTTTTGGTCAGGCTGTACTCGGGCTGTTGGCAAATCAGGTCGAACAGCCGCGATCCTTCGGCGTCGTAGAGAAACCAGGCCGGCAATTGCTTGGGGGTTTGGCTTAGGCCCTCGATCACCAGCTGGCGCATGTCCGCCGCCGCGGGATGCAGATCGAGCAGTTCCGGGACGCCGCTGCGTTGCAGGGTGCTGGTCATGGCTGCACCCCCTTCGCCAGGCGAATTCCGCTGGCCATCCAGCGGCTGTGGGGTGGATAGAAGTTGCGGTAGCTCAGGCGCTCGTGTCCGGCCGGCGTCAAAAAGCAGCTGCCCCGCAGCACGAACTGTGAGCTCATGAATTTGCCGTTGTACTCACCAATGGCCCCAGCGGCAGGCGCAAAGCCGGGATAGGGCCGGTAGGGGCTGCCCGTCCACTGCCAGAGGCAGCCGAAGACCTGGGCCAGCTGGCCGCTGGTGGCCGCCAGCTCCCATTCGGCTTCCTCGGGCAAGCGGGCCCCGGCCCAGCGGGCGTAGGCATCGGCCTCGAACCAACTGATGTGCCGCACTGGGGCATCGGGATGGCGCGGCCTGCGGCCCGCGAGGCTGAACTCCCATTCGCCCCGCCAGTAGCGCGGAGCTTGCCAGCCCCGGTCCTGCACCAGGGCCCAGCCTTCACTCATCCAGAGGTCGGCGCGCTTGTAGCCCCCGTCGGCGATGAAGGCGGCGTACTCGGCATTGCTCACCAGCCGTTGGCTGATGGCAAAGGGCTCCAGCCAGACCCGGTGGCGAGGGGCTTCATTGTCGAAGTGAAAGTGCCCCGAGGCCGGATCGAGACCGATCTCCACGAGGCCTCCCTCGAAGTGTTTCCAGCCCCCTGGCCCTGGGTTGGCCCAGCTGGCCTCGTAGTCCGCTTCGGGTTCGGCGATTGCTTCAGGTTCCAGGGGATTGCGGCTGAAGCCATCCAGCAGATCCATCAGCAGCAGCTCCTGGTGCTGCTGCTCGTGCTGCAGCCCCAGTTCCACGAGTGCAGCCGGCAGGTGATCCAGCTCGGCCATCAGCGCAGCGGTGACGCGTTGGCGCCAGGCCAGCACCTCAGCGATGGAAGGCCTGGTCAGGAGGCCACGCTCCGGTCTGGCGTGCCGTTCGCCCACCGATTCGTAGTAGCTGTTGAACAGGTAGCGCCAGCGGCTATCGGCGCAGTCGTAGCCCTCCAGCTGGCTCAGCAGGAACTCTTCAAAGAACCAGGTGGTGTGGGCGAGGTGCCACTTCGCTGGGCTCGCGTCGGGCATCCCCTGCAGGCAGAGGTCCTCCGGTTGCAAGCCCGCGATCAGTTGCTCGGTCGCCCGGCGGATTTCCTGCAGACGCGGCAAGACTGCGGCAGCTGAGGTCGTCACCATTCCGTCGGCTTCCGCTGAGCGGACCCTAGAAGCTCAACCTTGCTGCATCAACGCTTCTACGATCGCCGTAACGCAGAAATGGGCATGGGCGCCAGCACTCCGGGGATTGCATCCGGCTTCGTCGGTGCGGTGGGCCAGACCCCGCTCATTCGTCTGAATGCCCTCAGTGCTCTGACCGGTTGCGAGATCCTCGGCAAGGCCGAGTTCATGAACCCCGGTGGCTCCGTCAAGGACCGAGCAGCCCTTGGGATTTTGTTGGAGGCGGAAGAACAGGGTCTGCTCAAGCCCGGCGGCACCGTGGTGGAAGGGACGGCGGGCAACACCGGCATTGGCCTGACGCACCTCTGCAATGCCCGCGGGTATCGGGCGGTGATCGTGATCCCCGAGACCCAATCGGCTGAAAAGATTGGCCTGTTGCGCAGCCTGGGGGCTGAGGTGCGCACGGTTCCGGCTGTGCCCTACAAGGACCCGAACAACTACGTCCGCCTCTCAGGCCGCATTGCCGAAGAGATTCCCGGCGCGGTTTGGGCGAATCAGTTCGACAACCTCGCCAACCGCCGCGCCCACTACAAGACCACTGGACCCGAGATCTGGGAGCAAACCGGCGGCAAGGTGGATGCCTGGGTGGCGGCAACCGGCACCGGTGGCACCTATGCCGGCGTGGCGCTTTATCTCAAGGAGAAAAAGCCGCAGCTGCGCTGTGTCTTGGCTGATCCCCACGGCAGCGCCCTCTACAGCTGGGCCACCAGTGGCGAGCTCAGCAGCGAGGGCAACTCGATCACCGAGGGCATTGGCAACAGTCGGGTGACCGCGAACCTGGAGGGGGCTCCGGTGGATGACGCGGTCCGGATCCACGATCAGGACGCCCTTCAAACGATCTACGACCTGCTCTGGCAGGAGGGTCTGTTCCTCGGCGGCTCCGTCGGCATCAATGTGGCGGCGGCCGTCGAGACAGCACGTCGCATGGGGCCCGGACACACCATCGTCACGGTCCTCTGCGACAGCGGCGATCGCTATCGGTCACGGCTTTATGACGGTGAGTGGCTGAAGGGCAAAGGTCTGGAGCAACCTGAGCGCGCGGCCTGATCCACATTGGTGGAAGACGATCCGAGGTTGGAGCCAGGGGCGCTGATCGGCGGTCGCTATCGACTCGAGCGCTCCCTTGCGGAGAACCGCTGGCTGGCCAGTGATCAAGCGGCAGCCGATGCGTCGGTCCACCTTCTCCATCTGAGCGGGCTGAGCGATGACCAGCGGGAGGAGTGGAGCAAGCGCTGGCTTCAGCTGCAGGGGGTCCTCCATCCCCAGCTGCCTCGCTTTGCCGATCTGATCAGCAGCGATGGGGAGCTCTGGCTGCCGCGCCCGTGGCAGGAGGGGGAGTCGTTTCAGGCCTTGCTGGAGGGTGGACAGACCTTCGACATCCCAGAGGTCCTGGAGCTGTTGCGGCAGCTCTTGCCCCTGATGGCTTTGCTGCACAGCCATCGTCTCTCCTGCGGGGACTGGTCGCCATCCCAACTCCTGAGGCGATCGGCTGATGGGCTGCCCGTCCCCCTGGCCCTGGAGCAGCCAGCCCCATGGGATCCCCAGCGTGATCTGCTCTCCCTGGCCGAGTGTGCCCAAGACCTGCTGGGGACTCAGGCCGCGGCGGCCTTGGAATCCATCGGGCCCCTGCAGGCCTTGAGTAGCGATCGGCCTGAGCTGCGTTTTCCTTCAGCGGCGGCTGCTCTGGCGGCTTTTCAACAATTCACTCCCGCATTACCTGCTCCAATCCCGCTGGTTAAGCACTCCACCCCATCGCGGAGGCGCAAGCGGCAGCAGGAGCAGGACGCGGAAGGACGGCTTTGGCCGGTGGTGGTTGCGCTGGTGCTCGCTGCCTTGGTGGGGACCGCCTTGGGGTGGTTGGTCTTGAGCCGGGGGAAGGTCACTAGCCCAATGGCGCTTCCCAGCTTTCGGCTCCGCTCGAGCTTGCCGGCGGCGGAGATCAATCAGCGGGAGCAGTTGCTCAATCGCCTGCGGGCCCTGCAGGTGGATCGCCGCTGGTTCCTCAAGTTGGTGGACGCCAGCTTTCTGGAGCGTGGCGGCCGGCTGCCATCGGATAGCCAGGCGGATGCACCCCTGCGCATGGTGTGGAGTGAACTGGCTGAGGACTGGCTGAGCCGCGTGGAGCAGTTGCCGCTGCCCTTGCGGCCGCGCTTGGGCAATCTCACCGCCACCGATTGGAATCGCCGTCAGCAGGGCCTCGTGGCTCAGGGACTCAGCCCGGAGGTGGTCCAGAAGCTGGTCTCTGGGAGCGCGCTCAACCTGCTGAACGGTTCCCAGGCTGCCGAGATCCCCGCGGAGCCCTTTCGGCAGCTCTGGTATGCCGCCGCCGAACAAGCCCTGGGCAACCTGCAGATCGAGCTGATCGAGGGGAAGCGCAACAGCACCAAGACCGTCTCTGCCTGGGTGCCGGCTGGGGGTGCCCGGGTGTTCCCGATTCAGGTTCCGCCTGGCAGTCGCTTGGTCCTTGGCGTGAGGGGATCGGCCTTGATGCAGATGAGCGTCTTCGCCGCCGATGGACAGCTGCTGGAGGCGCGTGGACCACTGCGGGTGGTGAGCCTTGGGGAGGTCAAACGCTCCCCGGTTCAGGTCCTGATCAGCAACGACGGCTTGTCCTCGGCGAGCTTGACGCTCTCCTTGCGGGTTGACCCGAATCAGTAGCGGGCGATGGCTTTCTTGGCGTCCTTGATGTCCTGCTTGCGCCGCTCCTCCTGACGCTTGTCATGGAGCTTGCGGCCCTTGCCCAGGCCGATGGTGGCTTTGATCCAGGAGCCCTTGAGGTGGATGTTGAGGGGAATCAGGGTGAGGCCCTTCTGATCGACGGCGATGCGCAGTTTGTCGATCTCTTTGCGGTGGGCCAGCAGCCGGCGGGTCCGGAGGGGCTCGTGGTTGAAGTAGGCGCCGGCGTGGGTGTGGGGGGAGATGTGGACGTTGTGCAGTTGCAGCTGTCCCTTGCGGATCAGGCAGAAGCCATCCCGCAGGTTGACCTGCCCAGCCCGGATGGACTTGACCTCGGTGCCCATCAGCTCGACCCCGCACTCGAGGGTTTCGAGGATTTCGTACTGGTGCCGCGCAAAGCGGTTGTCCGCCAGCAATTTGTTGGCGGCGTCCCGAAGGGCCTTGGCGTTCTTTTTGCCCCCGCCCTTAGCCATGGCGCCGCGATCTCAATCCAGTGACCCTAGGGATGGATCCGCTGGCCGGTGGTCGTCCGCTGCCGATACCCTCGGGCGATGGCCATCGTTTCTTCGGGATCAACAGCGCCGCGTCAGCCGGCCCCGAGGTTGGTGGATCCTGCCGTCAGTGAGCAAGAGAAGCCGCTCCAGCGCGAGGATTCCCTCAGGCCCAAGCAGTTAGCCGATTACATCGGCCAAAGCGAGCTCAAGCAGGTTCTCGGGATTGCGATTGAGGCCACCCGCGCCCGCGACGAAGCCCTGGATCACGTGCTGCTCTACGGCCCTCCGGGTCTGGGCAAGACCACCATGGCGATGGTCCTGGCCGAGGAGTTGGGGGTGCGGTGCCGCATCACCAGTGCGCCTGCCCTTGAGCGTCCCCGCGACATCGTTGGCTTGCTGGTGAATCTCCAGCCCCGGGAGCTGCTGTTCATCGACGAGATTCACCGCCTGACGCGGGTCGCCGAAGAACTGCTTTACCCGGCGATGGAGGACTTTCGCCTGGACCTCACGGTCGGCAAGGGAACGACGGCCCGGACCCGCACGATTCCCTTGGCCCCTTTCACCTTGGTGGGTGCGACGACGCGGGCGGGTTCCTTGAGTTCACCCCTGCGGGATCGCTTCGGTCTGATCCAGCGGCTGGAGTTCTACGGACTGGAGGATCTGCAGGCGATCGTGCAGCGGGCGGCCGGTTTGCTGCAACTCGACTTGGCGGAAGAAGCGGCCCTCGAGGTGGCGCGCCGTTGCCGGGGCACCCCGCGCATCGCCAACCGCCTGCTTCGGCGGGTGCGCGATGTGGCCTCCGTCGGCGGCCATGCGCGGGTGAGCGCTGAGCTGGTGCAGCAGGCCTTGAGCCTGCACCGGGTGGATGGCCGCGGCTTGGATGCCAGCGACCGGCGCCTGCTGGATCTGCTCCACAGCGGCTATGGCGGTGGCCCAGTGGGCCTCGACACCCTCGCGGCCGGACTGGGCGAAGACCCCGTCACCCTCGAATCAGTTGTGGAACCGTTTCTGCTGCAGCAGGGGCTGCTGCAACGCACCCCCCGCGGTCGCGTGATCACCCAGGCGGGCATTGATCACCTGCAGGATCAGGCGGCATGACAGCGCTTTTCGCCGTTTTGCTGGCGGTGCAGCTGAGCCTGCCCCAACTGTTTGACCAGGCCCTGACGGCGAGTCGTGAGGGGGCGTTCCCCCAGGCCTTGGATCTTTGGAACCAGGTCCTGGAGCTGGCTCCGGAGGACGCTGCGGCTTGGAGTAATCGAGGCAATGTCCAGCTGGCCCTGGGTGACCCCGAGGCGGCGATTGCCGACCAGTCCAAGGCGATGCAGCTGGATCCGAGCAACGCCGATCCCCATCTCAACCGCGGCACAGCTGAAGAAGCCCTGAAGCAGTGGGATGCCGCAGAGGCCGATTACCGCTGGATCCTCGAGCGCGGCGCCGATGCTTCTGCGCTCTACAACCTCGGCAATGTGCAGGGCTCCAAGGGGGACTGGGAGCAGGCCCGAGGCAGCTTTGATCAGGCAGCCGAGACCCGTCCAGGTTTTGCGATGGCCCGCTCCAGTACGGCCCTGGCGGACTTTCAACTCGGGGATCAGGACCTGGCCGAAAAGGAGTTGCGCAGCATCATTCGCCGCTACCCCCTTTTCGCCGACGCCAGGGCTGCTTTGACGGCGGTGCTTTGGCGGAAGGGTGAGTCCGGCGAAGCCGAGAGCCATTGGGCTTCGGCTGCGGGCTTGGATCCGCGTTACCGCCAGCCAGAATGGCTCCTAGAGATTCGGCGCTGGCCGCCGGTTCCGGTCCAAGCCCTGTCGGACTTTTTGGCCTTGAGCAGCTGATGCCCGATCTGCTCTCCCGCGACCAGCTCAAGGCGGAGGTCAAGGCCGCCCAGCAGGAGCTGCTGGCGATTCGCAGGCATCTGCATGCCCATCCGGAACTCAGCGGCAATGAGCATCAGACCGCCGCTTTGGTGGCCGGCGAGTTGCGCAAGCTGGGTTGGCGTGTCCAAGAAGGGGTGGGCCGCACGGGGGTGCTGGCGGAACTGGGTCCGAGCGGTGGCCCCGTGGTGGCCCTGCGGGTGGATATGGATGCGTTGCCGGTGGAGGAGCGAACGGGCCTGCCCTATGCCTCGTTGAACCAGGGCCTGATGCATGCCTGCGGCCATGACATCCACACCACCGTGGGATTGGGCGTGGCTCGAATCCTGGCGCCCTTGGCCGAGCAGCTGGGCGGCACGGTTCGCTTGCTGTTTCAACCGGCGGAGGAGACCGCCCAAGGGGCGGCCTGGATGGTGGCCGATGGGGCGATGCAGGGTGTGGATGCCCTGTTTGGCGTGCATGTCTTCCCCAGTCTTTCGGTCGGAACGATCGGGGTGCGCAGCGGCAGCCTGACCGCCGCCGCCGGTGAACTGGAGGTGGAGGTCTTGGGTGAGGGTGGCCACGGGGCGCGGCCCCACCAGAGCACCGATGCCATCTGGATCGCGGCTCGGGTGGTGAGTGGTTTGCAGGAGGCGATCAGCCGACGCTTGGACGCGTTGCACCCCGTGGTGGTCAGCTTCGGCCGGATTGAAGGGGGTAAAGCCTTCAACGTGATTGCCGATCACGTCCGGTTGCTTGGAACCGTCCGTTGCCTGGATTTGGAGTTGCATGCCCAGCTGCCGGGCTGGATTGAGGAGACCGTGCAGGCCATCTGCAGGGGCTACGGCGGTGAGGCTCGGGTGCGCTACCGCTGCATCTCCCCGCCGGTCCACAACGACCCCGAACTCACGCAGCTGTTGGCCGATGAGGCGGTGGAACTGCTGGGCCGGCCCCAGGTGGAGTGGCTCGAGCAGCCGTCCCTGGGCGCTGAGGACTTTGCGGAGCTGCAGCGCGACACCCCCAGCACGATGTTCCGTTTGGGTGTGGCTGGGCCGAAGGGCTGCACACCCCTGCACAGCAATACCTTTGCGGCCGATGAGGCCGCGGTCGGGGTGGGCGTTGAGGTGCTCAGCGCCAGCCTGCTGACCTGGTTGGAGCGAGCAGCCTGATGATCCGTAATTTGCTGGCCTGCTCAACACTGTTGCTGGTGCTGATTGGCCTGGCGGGGGTGCTGCTGCGCCAGGGGCCGGATCGCCTGCAGGCCCTACCGGCCCTTTTGATTGGTTTGGCCCTGTTGGCCCAGAGCACCTGGAGCTGGCGCCGGCGCCGCCGGGCGATCCTGCAGACCCTGCGGGACCAGCAGTAGAGGCAGAGTGTGCCGATGAACTTCGACGACCTGCGCGAGGCCATCGCCTCCGATAACCCCGGCAAGGCCCGTCCTGCCCTGGCCAGCCTGGTCCAGGCCAGTGCCGAGGAGGCCGAGCCGCTGCTGCTGCTGGGTCTCGAGCAGAGCGACATGATCATGCGGCAACTGAGCTGCTCGGGCCTGGGGCACAAGCCCACGGCGGCGGGTTGGGAGCCTCTCGTTCGCACGCTGAAGCACGACCCTGAGGTGGCCGTGCGCGCCGAAGCGGCCAATGCGCTGGTGAGCCATGGGATTGATCGGGCCTGGCCGCTGCTGCTGGAGTCGTTCCAGTCCGAGAGCGAGTGGCTGATCCACTGCAGCATCCTCTCGGCTGTGGCGGAGCACCCAGAGATTGCCCCTGAGCAGTTGCTTGAGTTGGCGCGCCTGGCGGTGGCCGAGGCCGATGGCACGGTCCGGGTGGGCGGCACCGAAATCTTGGGCCGTCTTGTGCGGGAAGGCAGCAGCGAGGCCCGCGAGGTGCTGCAGGGCCTGCAGCAGGACAGTGATCACCGCGTGGTTGCGGCAGCCTTGAACGGGCTGCAGTCTCAGACTTGCTAGGTTTTGGGGGTCACTAGGGGTGCCTCCCATTGCGGGGGCTGAGATCACACCCTCCGAACCTGATCCGGGTCATGCCGGCGCAGGGAAGTGAGAAGAGACACTCAGGTTGCGCCCCCGCCCAACGCCATAGCGGTTATGCGTAGCGCCTGGATCGAAAAGCGCAAAGGTCAAGCCAACGTCTCCCAGATGCACTACGCCCGACAGGGGGTGGTGACTGAAGAGATGGCCTACGTGGCGAAGCGGGAGAACCTGCCCGAGTCGCTGGTCATGGAAGAGGTGGCCCGCGGCCGCATGATCATCCCGGCCAACATCAACCACGCCAACTTGGAGCCGATGGCGATCGGCATCGCCTCCAAGTGCAAGGTGAACGCCAACATCGGCGCCTCCCCCAATGCTTCCGATGCCTCTGAAGAGGTCAAGAAGCTTGAGCTGGCCGTCAAGTATGGCGCTGACACCGTGATGGATCTCTCCACCGGTGGCGTGAACCTCGATGAGGTGCGCACGGCGATCATCAATGCTTCGCCGGTGCCCATCGGCACGGTGCCCGTGTATCAGGCCCTCGAGAGCGTCCATGGCTCGATCGAGCGTCTCTCGGAAGACGACTTCCTGCACATCATTGAGAAGCACTGCCAGCAGGGCGTCGACTACCAGACGATCCACGCTGGTCTGCTGATTGAGCACCTGCCCAAGGTCAAGGGCCGTCTGACCGGAATCGTCAGCCGTGGCGGCGGGATCCTGGCCCAGTGGATGCTCTATCACCACAAGCAGAACCCGCTGTATACGCGCTTCGACGACATCTGCGAGATCTTCAAGCGCTACGACTGCACCTTCTCCTTGGGCGATTCCCTGCGTCCGGGTTGTCAGCACGACGCCTCTGATGCCGCTCAGTTGGCTGAGCTGAAGACTCTGGGCGAGCTGACCCGTCGCGCCTGGAAGCATGACGTTCAGGTGATGGTCGAAGGTCCCGGTCACGTGCCTTTGGACCAGATCGAGTTCAACGTCAAAAAGCAGATGGAGGAGTGCAACGAGGCACCCTTCTATGTGCTCGGTCCTCTGGTCACCGACATCGCCCCCGGTTACGACCACATCACCTCAGCCATCGGTGCGGCCATGGCCGGCTGGCATGGCACGGCGATGCTCTGCTATGTCACCCCCAAGGAGCACCTGGGTCTGCCCAATGCAGAGGACGTGCGTGAAGGCCTGATCGCCTACAAGATCGCCGCCCACGCCGCCGACATCGCCCGTCACCGCCCCGGTGCCCGCGATCGTGACGACGAGCTGAGCCGCGCCCGCTACGCCTTCGACTGGAACAAGCAGTTCGAACTGTCCTTGGATCCCGAACGGGCCCGTGAGTATCACGACGAAACCCTGCCGGCTGATATCTACAAGCAGGCTGAGTTCTGCTCGATGTGTGGACCCAAGCACTGCCCGATGCAGACCAAGATCACGGAAGAAGATCTAGAGGGGCTTGAGAAAGTCCTTGCTGAACAGCAGAGCAATAGTGAAGTCGCTGCTGTTTAATTCCACGCTTCTTGTTTGAGTTCAGGACCCGGGCGAAAGCCCGGGTTTTTTATTGCTGATTCATCAGGTTGTGTGGGCACAAAAAAGCCCCGCCATCGGCGGGGCTTTGAGTGGAATCAATGATTCTTGCCTAATCAGCCCAGGGCCTTGGCTTTGGCAACCACGTTGTCGACGGTGAAGCCGAACTTCTCCATCAGCAGCGGGCCGGGGGCGGAAGCACCGAAGCGGTCGATGGAGACGGTGTCGCCTTCGAAGCCGGTGTACTTGTGCCAGCCGAAGCTGCTGGAGGCCTCGACCACCAGGCGCTTGCGGCAGGCGGCGGGCAGCACGCTCTCGCGGTAGGCGGCGTCCTGCTCTTCGAACAGGTCCACGCAAGGCATGGAAACCACGCGGACGTTCTTGCCTTCGGCGCGCAGCTTGGCAGCGGCCTGGACGCAGAGGTCGAGCTCGGTGCCGGTGCCGATCAGGATCAGATCGGGGGTGCCGTTGCTGTCCTCAAGGATGTAGCCACCCTTGGCCACGTGGTCGGCGTTGGAGTTGGCCTGGTTGGCCATCGCCTGACGGCTGAGGAACAGCACGGTGGGGCGGTGACGGTTCGCCACGGCCACCTTGTAGGCACCGCTGGTCTCGTTGCCGTCGCCGGGGCGGATGACCAGCATGTTCGGGATCGAACGCAGGCTGGCCAGGGTCTCGATCGGCTGGTGGGTGGGGCCGTCTTCACCCAGGCCGATGGAGTCGTGGGTCAGGACATAGATCACGCCCAGTTCGCTCAGGGCGGACAGGCGCATGGCGCCCACCATGTAGCCCGCGAAGACGCAGAAGGTGCCGCCGTAGGGAACCAGGCCGCTGCCGTGATAGGCGAGGCCGTTGAGGATGGCGCCCATGGCGTGCTCGCGCACACCGAAGTGCAGGTAGCGGTTGCCCTCGGCACCCTTCTGGAAACCGGACTCACCCTTGATGTCGGTGAGGTTGGAGTGGGTCAGGTCAGCAGAACCACCGATCAGCTCGGGCAGGTTGGGGCCGATGGCATTCAGGCAGTTGTAGGAATGCATCCGGGTGGCCACACCCTTGTCATCAGGGGTGTAGCTGGGGAGGTTTGCATCCCAGCCCTGGGGCAGTTCACCACGCAGCTGACGCTCGAACTGAGCGGCTTCAGTGGGGTACTTGCTGCGGTAGTCAGCCAGGGTGGCGTTCCAGGCGGCCTCAGCGGCGGCGCCACGCTCGATGGCCTTGCGCCACTGGTCGTAGGACTCCTGGGGAACTTCGAATTCGCCGTAGTTCCAACCCAGGTTCTGGCGGGTTGCGGCGGCTTCATCAGCACCCAGAGCGGCGCCGTGAACACCGGCGGTGTTGGCCTTGTTGGGGGAGCCGTAGCCGATGGTGGTGGTCACCTTGATCATCGAGGGACGATCGGTGACGGCCTTGGCCTCTTCAATCGCCTTGGCGATGGCGCCCAGGTCGGTGTTGCCGTCCTGAACGTGGATGGTGTGCCAGCCGTAGGCCTCGTAGCGCTTCAGCACATCCTCGGTGAAGGAAACGTTGGTGTTTCCGTCGATGGTGATGTGGTTGTCGTCGTAGAGGGCGATCAGCTTGCCCAGGCCCAGGTGACCGGCCAGGGACGCAGCTTCACCGCTGACACCTTCCTGGTGGCAGCCGTCGCCCATGATCACGTAGGTGGTGTGATCAACGAGCGTGCAGTCGGGCTTGTTGAACTTGGCCGCCAGGTGTGCCTCGGCCATGGCCAGGCCGACAGCGTTGGCGATGCCCTGACCCAGGGGACCGGTGGTGACTTCGACGCCGGCGGTTTCGAAGGTCTCGGGGTGACCAGGGGTCTTGGAGCCCCACTGGCGGAATTGCTTGATGTCCTCGATCGTGACCGAGTCGTAGCCGCTCAGGTGCAGCAGCGCGTACAGCAGCATGCAGCCGTGGCCGGCCGAGAGCACAAAGCGGTCACGGTTGAACCACTTCGGGTTCTTGGGGTTGTGCTTGAGGAACTTGTCCCACAGGGTGTAGGCCATGGGAGCGCAACCCATGGGCAGTCCGGGGTGGCCGGAGTTGCTCTTGTTGATCGCGTCGACGGCCAGGAAGCGGATGCTGTTGACGCAGAGCGTGTCGACAGAAGCGGGAGCGACGACCATGGGTTACGGGTAAGGGAAGGGTGTACGGGCGGGGGAGACCGCGGGCTAGGTGAACCGGCGGAACGCCAGGCAAACGTTGTGGCCGCCGAACCCAAAGGAATTCGAAAGCACCACGTTCAGTTTGTGTTCCCGGGCCTGATTGGGAACGACATCCAGATCACAGGCCGGATCCGGATTTTGGTAGTTGATCGTAGGCGGCACCACGTTGTGGCCAATCGCCAGGACCCCGGCAACGGCTTCAATGCCGCCGCTGCCGCCCAGCAGGTGACCGGTCATCGACTTGGTCGAGCTCACGGGAATCTGCTTGGCCCGATCCCCGAGCGCGGACTTGATCGCCGAGGACTCGTTGGAGTCATTGGCCGGGGTGCTGGTGCCGTGGGCGTTGACGTAGTCGACCGCATCGGCCTCGATGCGTGCGTCTTGAAGAGCCAGGCGCATGGCCTCAGCCCCGCCCACGCCACCGGGGGTGGGTGAGGTGATGTGGTGGGCATCACAGGTCATGCCGTAGCCAACCACCTCAGCGAGGATCTCGGCCCCGCGGGCCTGGGCGTGCTCGAGGCTCTCAAGAACCAGCACGCCTGCGCCCTCGCCGATCACAAAGCCATCACGCTCGGCATCGAAGGGCCGGCTGGCGGTTGCCGGATCGTCGTTGCGGAATGACAAAGCCTTGGCGCTGGCGAATCCAGCCACTCCCAAAGGGGTGATGGCGGATTCGGCGCCACCGCAGACCATCGCGTCGGCTTGACCCAGCTGGATCAACCGGAAGGCATCACCGATGGCATTGGAGCCGGCGGCGCAGGCCGTAGCCACAGCACTGCTGGGGCCCTTGGCGCCAATGGCGATCGCCGTCAGGCCAGTGGCCATGTTTGGGATCATCATCGGAACGGTGAAAGGGCTCACCCGAGATGGACCCTTGTCTGCCAGCACGTGGGCCTGGGTCTCCATCATCAGAAGACCGCCCACGCCAGAACCGATCGCGGTTCCGATCCGATGGGCGTTGCTGTCGTCGATGGTTAGACCTGCATGGGCCACAGCCTGCTTGGCGGCAACCACCCCGAACTGGCAAAACCGATCCCAGCGCTTGCTCTCTTTGGGCTCGATGTAGGCGGAGGGATCGAAATCCTTCACCTCAGCCGCAAAGCGGCAGGCATGGGCAGACGCGTCAAACAAGGTGATCGGCGACACCCCGTTACGACCGCTACTCAGTCCTTCCCAGTAGGAAGTGACGTCATTACCAATTGGTGTGACCGCGCCAAGGCCGGTGACGACGACGCGGCGGAGACCCTCCACCATCAATTCCTTCCTCAGGCCTGCTTGTCCAGGATGTATTTGACGGCGTCGCCAACGGTGGCGATGCCTTCAGCGGCTTCGTCGGGAATCTCGATATCGAAGGCCTCTTCCAGGGCCATCACGAGTTCAACGGTGTCGAGGGAGTCAGCGCCCAGATCGTTCTGGAAGTTGGATTCGGGCTTGACCTCGCCGGCATCAACGCTCAGCTGCTCAACAACGATCGAGCGGACTTTCTCGAAGATCGCTTCCTGGGACATGGCCGGAGTGTCGGACGCCGCATCCTACGGGTATGTGTGCCAGGCACCCCCCGTATGAACAAGGATGACGGCCAGGGAGGCCTGTGGCTTGGATGCTGATTGCCATGGGTACCTTGGGCGTCGCGTCCACAGACGACATGTCCCACGCCGTCAAGATTTACGACACCTGCATCGGCTGCACCCAGTGCGTTCGGGCTTGTCCTCTCGATGTTCTCGAGATGGTGCCCTGGGATGGCTGCAAGGCCGGCCAGATCGCCTCGTCTCCCCGCACCGAAGATTGCGTCGGTTGCAAGCGCTGTGAGACCGCTTGCCCCACCGACTTCCTCTCCATTCGCGTCTACCTCGGCGACGAAACCACCCGCTCCATGGGCCTGGCTTACTGAGCCCAGCTCCCATAAGCTCAAGCCCGGCCCAGCCGGGCTTTTTTATTGGTTCCAGGCGCTATGTGCGGCATCGTTGCGGTGATTGGTTCGCGCGAGGCGGCACCGCTCCTCTTGGAGGGTCTGCGTCAGCTCGAATACCGGGGCTATGACTCCGCGGGAATCGCCACGGTGGCGGACGAGTCCGGCTTGGCCTGTCTGCGCGCTGAAGGCAAGCTCGCCAACCTCACGGCTCGTTTTGAGGCGCAGGGGGCCCAGGGGCAGTGCGGCATTGGCCACACCCGTTGGGCGACCCACGGCAAGCCGGAAGAACGCAATGCCCACCCCCACCTCGATGGTCCTCGTCGTCTGGCCGTGGTGCAGAACGGGATCATCGAGAACTACAGAAGCCTGCGTGAGGAGCTCCAGGCCAAGGGTGTGGTCTTCCGCTCGGACACGGACACCGAGGTCATTCCCCATCTGCTGAGCCAAGAGCTCGATCGGTTGGAGGCCCTGGGCCACGCAGCCTCTCCCCAGCTCCTGCTTGAGGCCGTGCAAGCGGTTTTGCCGCGGCTGCATGGGGCCTACGCCTTGGCCGTGGTTTGGGCTGCGCTCCCGGGTGCCCTGGTGGTGGCCCGCAAAGCAGCGCCTTTGCTGATTGGCCTGGGGGAAGGGGAATTCCTCTGCGCCAGTGATACCCCGGCTCTGGCTGGCTTTACGCGCACGATCCTGCCGATGGAAGACGGGGAGGTGGCGCTGCTCACCCCCCTCGGAATCGAGCTCTATGACGAGGCCGGAGCGCGGGTGCAGCGGGCTCCCACCCTCCTGAGCGGCACGGATCACGTGGCGGACAAGCGCAGCTTCCGTCACTTCATGCTCAAGGAAATCCATGAGCAGCCCGAGACCGCCGCCCTTTGGGTTGCTCGACATCTCCCCGATGCATCCGCGCGGGTGGCCTTGCCGCTCGATGAGAGCGTGTTTGAAGGGATTGAGCGCATTCAGGTGCTCGCCTGCGGCACCAGCCGCCATGCCGCGTTGGTGGGGGCCTATCTCCTGGAGCAGCTGGCCGGGATTCCCACCAGCGTGTTCTATGCCAGCGAATTCCGCTACGCCCCGCCACCGCTGGCGCCGAACACCCTCACCATCGGTGTGACCCAATCGGGCGAAACGGCAGACACCTTGGCTGCTCTCGCGATGGAGCAGGAGCGGCGCCGAGCCGTTGCCGATCCGGCCTTCGCCCCCCGTCTGCTGGGGATCACGAACCGCCCTGAAAGCTCCCTGGGCCGGATGGTTGATCAGATCCTCGACATCGGCGCCGGCATCGAGGTGGGCGTGGCCGCCACCAAGACCTTCCTGGGTCAGTTGTTGGCGTTCTATGGCTTGGCCATTGCCTTTGCCGAACGTCGCTCTGGACGGCCTGGGGTTCTCGGCGCCGAAGCCCTGCAGCAGCTGACGGTTGGTCTGCGGGATCTTCCCCAGCAATTGCGCAGCTTGGTGGATGACCATGACGGCCGCTGCGAGCAGATGGCCCATCTGTTCGCGGATACCCAGGACGTGATCTTCCTGGGCCGGGGCATCAACTATCCGATTGCCCTGGAGGGGGCGCTGAAGCTCAAGGAGATCAGCTACATCCATGCCGAGGGCTACCCCGCCGGCGAGATGAAGCACGGCCCGATCGCCCTGCTGGATGCCCGGGTGCCCGTGGTCTCGATCGCCGTCCCAGGCACGGTGTTCGACAAGGTGCTCAGCAATGCCCAAGAGGCCAAGGCCCGCGATGCCCAATTGGTGGGCGTTGCCCCCAATTGCCCGGATGCCGAGCTGTTCGACACCCTGTTGCCCGTGCCGGAGGTGGATGAGTTGCTCAGCCCGCTGCTGACGGTCGTGCCGATGCAGCTGCTGAGCTATCACATCGCAGCCCACCGGGGGCTGGATGTCGATCAGCCCCGCAATCTCGCCAAGAGCGTGACGGTCGAGTAGCCCCTCAGGCGCTGCGCCCGTAGAGGTCCTCGAAGCGGACGATGTCGTCCTCGCCTAGGTAGGGGCCGCTCTGCACTTCGATCATCTCGACCGGGATCTTGCCCGGGTTCGAGAGCCGGTGCTTGCAGCCCAGGGGGATGTACGTGCTTTGGTTCTCGCCCACCAGCTCTTCAACGCCATCTTTCTCGACGACGGCGGTTCCTTGCACCACGATCCAGTGCTCCGCCCGGTGGTGGTGCATCTGCAGTGAGAGCGAAGCCCCAGGGTTCACGCTGATGCGCTTGACCTGCCAGCGATCGCCCTCGGTGATGCCGTCGTAGGCACCCCAGGGCCGGTAGATCTTGCGGTGGGCCTTGCTCTCCGGTGCTCCGCTTTGCTCCAGCAGGCCGACGATGCTTTTGACGTTCTGGGCCTGATCCCGTTTGGCGACCAGCACCACGTCATTGGTTTCCACCACCACCAGGTCTTCCACGCCCAGACCCACCACCAGGCGGTGCTCGCTGCGCAGGTAGCAGTTGCGGCTGTTTTCGCTGATGACCCGGCCCCGCAGCACGTTGCCCTGCTCGTCCTGATCAGCCGTTTCCCAGAGGGCACTCCAGCTGCCGACATCGCTCCAGCCCGCCTGCAACGGCAGGACGGCACCGCGGTCGGTCTTCTCCATCACCGCCACGTCGATGGCGACGTTGGGGCACTGGCCAAAGGCCTCCTTCTCCAGCCGTTGGAAGTTCAGGTCTGAGCCGCCCTGGGCCAAGGCACTGCGGCAGGCCTGGACCACCTCGGGGGCCAGCCGCTCCAGTTCCGCCAGGATCACGCTGGCCTTGAACAGGAACATGCCGCTGTTCCAGGTGAAGCGTCCGGTCCCCAGGAACCCTTCGGCGGTGGCGCGGTCGGGCTTCTCCACAAACCGGGCGATCGGCACCGGGGTGCCCCTGTCCCCAAGGGGTTGGGCGGCTTCGATGTAGCCGTAGCCGGTCTCGGGGGCCGTGGGCACGATCCCGAAGGTCACCAGTTGGCCCGCCTCAGCGGCTTCCACACCGGCTTGCACCGTCTGGCGGAAGGCGGCTCCTTCTCGAATCACGTGGTCGGCTGCGAGCACCAGCAGCAGTGGGTCATCGCCTGCGGCCATGGCCTGCAGGGCGGCGATCGCCACGGCTGGGGCGGTGTTTCGGCCCACGGGCTCCAGCAGGATCGCCGAGGGATCCACGCCGATCTGGCGCATCTGCTCGGCGACGATGAAGCGGTGGTCCTCGTTGCAGATCAGCAGCGGTGGCTGGAGGTTGGCGATGCCCTCAAGTCGCTGCTGGGTTTGCTGCAGCAGGGTTTCTTCCCCTTGGCCCGCCAGGGCCCAGTACTGCTTGGGGTAACTGGCCCTCGATAGGGGCCAAAGGCGGGTTCCAGTACCGCCACACAAAATCACTGGAACCAGGGCCGCCATGGAGTGCACTCCTCTTGCACACCATTTCAAACCAAGCCCGCCCGCTTTGCCCGCTGGCTTGGTGCTGGTTCAGCTTTGTCCGTCCCCTGGGCTGGGGTCGGCCAACTCCAGTAATCCAGGCGGGGGGGTGATGCCAATCCACCCCTCTTCAAGTTCCACCCGGGGAACAATCGATTCGACAAAGGGGATCCAGAGGGGCTGTTTTTTGCCGCTGAGTTGGACCTCGAGCAGGTCGTTGCCGGCATGGAGCAGGTCTTGGACTAGGCCGATGGGTGTGCCCGACTCGAGCAGCCGCACCTCCAGTCCCACCAGATCCAGCAGGTGAAATTCGCCTTTGGACAGTTTGGGGCGCTGATCGCTCGGCACCAAGAGCTCCTGGCCCACGCAGGCCTCAGCGCTGCTGCGGTCGTTGATGCCCTCGATCCGGATCACAAACAGCTCTTTGCCGGGGAGCTGGCGCCCTGAGAGCAATTGAATTTCCTGGGGTTCTGGCGCGGGCCCCCGCTTCTGGGCCGGTGCGCGCAGCCAGCGGGGGCCGGCTTGCGTGAAGCGTTCGGGGAAATCGCTGAGGGGATTGACCCGCAGTTCACCGCGCAGTCCCTGGGCGGCAACGATCTTTCCGACCACCAGCAGCTCGGGTTGTTGCTCCATCAGCCCAAGGGCCACACCTCAGCCTCGATAATGAACGGGCGACTGGGCCTTCCTATGGCTGATTCCCTGCCGATCCTGCCTGGCTCCACTGTGGTGGTGCGCGATGGGCGCTCCATCTACAACGGCTATCAAGGCTTCGTGCAGCGCATCAGCGGCAGCAACGCAGCCGTGCTGTTTGAAGGCGGCAACTGGGACAAGCTCGTCACCATGCCCCTCAAGATTCTTGAGCAGGCCTGAGCTTCTCTAGGGACGCCCGGGCTGCCTCCTGTTCGGCCTGCCGGCGCGAGCGTCCCCAGCCCTCACCGAGGGTCGTCTTCCCCAGGCTCACCTGACAGTGAAACCGCCGGGGATCGGCGTGGACTTGGCTGACCTCTTGGCAGCGGTAATCCGGTAGGCCTCGTTTTTGGCCCTGGCTCCATTCCTGCAGGGCTGATTTCCAGTTGTGCAGGTGGGGATCGGCTTCAAAGGCCTTGGCTGTGGTCTGCCAGTGGGGGGTGAGCCAGAGCAGTACAGGCGTGAGGTCCCCCCAAAGGCGATAGAGCGCGCCGATGCAGGCCTCACAGGCTTCGGCCCTGAGGGTCTCGCGCGCGCTGGTGTCTCCTGCGGCCGTTGGGCCGATGCGCAAAACAGCGTCGATGTCCACCGCTTGGCCGAGTTCCCCCAGCCAGCGGTCACTGACCAGTTGGGCCCGCAGCGCTGAGCTTTGTCCGACGCTCAGGTTCGGATAGTGCTGTTCAAGGAATTCCGAGGCCGCCAGACGTAGGACGGCGTCGCCAAGAAATTCCAGTTTTTCGTGGTTGACGCTGAGCCCTGCGGAGGTGTGGGTGAGGGCCTCATCCAGCCGCTCCAGGTCCATCTCCGCGGGGGCTGTCAGGCCCAGGCCTTGAAGGAACTGCAGCAGTTGGGCGTGGCGCTCAGCGTTCATTGGGGTGAAAGCAGGACGTAAGCCGGGTTCTGTTCTCCGCTTTCGCGGGGGCGATCATCTGTCTGGGACCACCGTTACCGATGGCCTCAAGCGGCGCAAGAAAAGCGGAACGGGTGTCATGGCCAACCGTTGTTCCTAGGCCTTGCTCCCAGCCGGGGTTTACCGAGCCAGCACCTCTCGATGCTGCTGGTGCGCTCTTACCGCACCTTTGCACCCTTGCCTGATCCCCGAAGGGCCATCGGCGGTGTGTTTCTGTGGCACTCTCCTCACGGTCACCCGCACTGGGCGTTACCCAGCAAGCCTGGCCATTGGGGAGCCCGGACTTTCCTCAACCGGTCCGTTCCACCAGCCCGAGGGCCTGGGCGTGTCCCGGTCGCGATCACCTCGCCTGCTTTCAAACCCCATAATGGCGACCTGGGGGGCTGTAGCTCAGCCGGATAGAGCGACGGTTTCCTAAACCGTAGGTCGTGGGTTCGAGTCCCGCCAGCCCCGTCTTCGATTCGCGCAGGGGTATTGACCGCTACCGGTAGTGGCGTGCTGAACGTTGCCACTGCCGCTAGCGTGGTGCCAATCGCCACACGGCCATGGCACAGCTGCATGATCTCAGGCTGCGGCTACTGGTGCAACAGGAGAGTGAGCGCATCGTCGACAGCCTCCCGGACGGCCTCGACCTCTCTGTGATCCAGGCCCGCTGCCTCTGCTGGTTAGCCCTCCTGGCCGAGGCCCATGAGGACAGCGCCAATGAGGCGGTCAGCGATGGGGACACCGATCAGGCCATGGCCTGGTTTGCCGACTCCATGCGCCTGCGTGACGTCATTCAGGTGGTGAGCTCGATCGAGATCCCCATCCCAGGAGCCACTGAGGACGCCAGTGATTCCGGGGACTCCCTGGCCGCTTAAGACGCCAAATTCAGATTCCCTTTATTTCTGAGTCGTCCTGGTGTCATGATTGGACTTGACCAATGAAGGGACTGCGGTGCCGGAAGAGCCCTGCCAATGCCCTGACTGTCAGCGCTTTTATCGGGAGCACGACCGACTGATTCGGGAGAACCCGACGCTGCGTCAGCAACAGGAGTTGAGCTGGGCTGCCCTGCAGTCATTCCGCACCCTGGCTGGTCGGGTCCTCGAGGATCTACAGAAATCGACCCCTGAGCCGGGTGTTGACTCGGCCCCTGCCGCTGCCGCCGCCGGAGGCCCCCAGGAGGCCTCGGCGCAGGATGCTCTCCAGCAGGCCGTCAGCGACCTCGAGAACATCAACGCCCACCTGTTCTCGATCGAGGCCCTGATGGAGCGCATCTTTGATGTGCGCGTTCCTGAGCCCGTTGAGCAGAAGTTCCGCGAGATCGCCGGTGAGTTGGCACCCGATCCGCTGAACGCCGATCGCCTCCGCCTCAACCGTTTGCTGCATCAAACCCCCGATCTTCCGGATCGCTGATCAGCCGAGCAATCATCCCCTCCTCATCGGCGGGGATTTGCAACCACTGGGGCTTCCCGAGCCAGCCCATCTCCGTCTCGAGCTGCCGAGCCAGGGCGGTGTCATTGGCGCCGATCCCTCCGGATAGGGCGATCTGATCGACGCCCCCCAGGCTGGCGGCCATGGCGGCAATTCCCGCTTTCAGCCGGTGCAGGAAGACCGCGAGTGCTAGTTGGGCGCCGCTGTGCCCCCGCTCAGCCGCCCCGCGCAGCTCCTGCCAGTCGCCGCTCAGGCCGGAGAGACCGGCGAGTCCGCTGTGGTGGTTGAGTTGCTCCTCCAGTTCGGCGGCAGCCATCCCGTCCTTCAGCAGCGCCAGCAGCAGGCCAGGGTCGATGGAGCCGCTGCGGGTGGCCATTACCAGCCCTTCCATCGGGGTGAACCCCATGGTCGTGTCCAGGCAGCGGCCTTCGGCGATGGCGGCCAAGGAACAGCCGGCCCCCAGGTGAACGCTGATCAGCCGAGGCCCCGCGGCCTGCCGGGCCACGTGTTGGTGGTTGAGTCCATGGAAGCCAAAGCGGCGGTAGCCCCGGCTCCGCAGCGCCAGGGGGATGGCATAGCTGTAGGCCGCCTCCGGCAGGGTCGCGTGAAAGGCCGTATCGAAGCAGGCCCATTGCGGCAGCTGGGGTCGCTGCTGCTGGAGCCAGCGCATCGCCTCCAGAGCTGGTGGATTGTGCAGCGGTGCCAGCGGGCTTAAGGCCTCGAGCTGCGCCAGGGTCGTGGCGTTGATGGGCGTGGGTTCGCGAAAGACCTCGCCGCCATGGACAACTCGGTGGCCCGCGCGCTCAAGTTGGCCCCACCAGGGGGCCAACGCTGGCTTGAGCCAGGTGTCCAGGGCCGCCGGGAGCTCCAGACCCGAACGGGAGTCGCTCCAGAGCCGCTGCTCTGCTGCCGCGTCAAAGACAGCTGCCTTGAGACTGGAGCTGCCCAGATTCAGCACCAGAAGCGCCACGGCGCCGCTTGCTCCTTACTCGTCGAGGTTGCAGGTGATCGTGACGGGGAAGGCCTCGGCCTTCCAGATCCGATCGGCGTACTCCTTGATCGAGCGATCGGAGGAGAAGAAGCCGGTGCGGGCCGTGTTCAGCAGGGACATCCGGTTCCAGGCATGGCGATCCGCCCAGGCCTGACTGACCTGTTGTTGCACCCGCAGGTAGTCGGTGAAGTCAGCCAAGACACAGAAGGGATCGCGGCCGGTCAAGTTCTCCAGCAGGGGCCGGAAGAGGTCACCGTCGCCGCCACTGAAGTGGCCCTGCTCCACCAGCTTCAGCACCTGCTGCAGCTCAGGCAGTTTGGCGATGTGCTCCCAGGGGCGATAGCCCTCGCTCTGGAGTTGGGTCACCTCGGTTTCGGTCATGCCGAAGAGGAAGAAGTTCTCGGCTCCCACCTGTTCGCGGATCTCGACGTTGGCGCCATCGAGGGTGCCGATGGTCAGGGCCCCATTCATGGCGAACTTCATGTTGCCGGTGCCGGAGGCCTCCAGACCGGCGGTGGAGATTTGCTCCGAGAGGTCTGAGGCTGGGTAGACCCGCTCGCCCAGCTTCACGTTGTAGTCGGGAAGGAAGACCACCCGCAGCCGCCCGTCCATGTCGGGGTCTGAGTTGATCGTCTCGGCGATCCCGTTGAGGAAGCGGATGATCAGCTTGGCCATGTAGTAGCCGGGGGCCGCCTTGCCGCCAAAAATCACGGTGCGGGGGGCCATGTCCTGGGCCTGGCCGTTCTTGATCCGCAGGTACTGGGCAATCACCTGCAGGGCATTGAGGTGCTGGCGCTTGTACTCGTGGATCCGTTTGACCTGAACGTCAAACATCGAGGAGGGATCCACCAGCAGTCCGCTTTGGCGGTGGATGTAGTTGGCCAGCTGCCGCTTGCTGGCGAGCTTGGTCTGCTCCCAGCGCTCCAGGAAGCCACTGTCGTGTTGGTACTGCTCGAGCTGTTTGAGCTGATCGAGGTCCGAGACCCAACCTTCACCGATGCTCTCGGCCAGCAGCTTGCGCAGGGGGGGATTGGAGAGGGCGACCCAGCGCCGGGGGGTCACTCCGTTGGTGACATTGGTGAACTTCTCCGGCCAGAGCTCCGCGAACTCGGGGAACAACTTGGTGCGGACCAGTTCGCTGTGGAGGGCGGCCACACCGTTGATGTGGTGGGAGGCCACGGTGGCGAGGTTCGCCATGCGCACCGCTTTTTGACCGTCCTCATCAATGATCGACAGCTTGCGCAGCAGCACCTCGTTGCCCGGGTAGCGCAGGCGAACGCTCTGCAGGAAGCGGCGATTGATCTCGTAGATCAGCTCCAGATGGCGCGGCAGCAGGGAGCCGAACAGGGGTAGGCCCCATTTCTCCAGCGCTTCCGGCAGCAGGGTGTGGTTCGTGTAGGCGACCGAGCGGCAGGTGATGTCCCAGGCCTGCTCCCAGGTCAGGTGCTTGTCGTCGATCAGCAGACGCATCAACTCGGCCACGGCGATGGCCGGATGGGTGTCGTTCAGCTGCACGGCCCAGTGGTCGGGGAATTCCTCGACCGGGATGCCCCGCTGCTCCAGGCTGCGCAGCATGTCCTGGAGCGAGCAGCTCACGAAGAAGTGCTGTTGCTTCAGGCGGAGGCGACGACCTTCGTCAGTGCCGTCGTTGGGATAGAGGACCTTGGAGAGGGTTTCGCTCCCCACTTTTTCCTCAACGGCGCCGTAGTAGTCGCCGATGTTGAAGGCGTAGAAGTCGAAGCTTTCGCTGGCGTCGGCGCGCCAGAGGCGCAGGCGATCACAGGTGTTCACCCGGTAGCCGAGCACGGGCACGTCATGGGGCACACCGATGGCGTGCTCATCGGGGATCCAGCGCACGCGGTAGTTGCCGCGCTCGTCCCGGTAGCTCTCGGTGCGTCCGCCGAAGCCGACGAAGCAGGCCTGATCGGGGTGGGGGATTTCCCAGGGCCAGCCGCCCTTGAGCCACTTGTCGGTGATCTCGACCTGCCAGCCGTCACGGATCAGCTGGTCAAAAATCCCGAACTCGTAGCGAATCCCGTAGCCCGTGGCGGGGATCTCCAGGCTCGCCAGGGACTCCATGTAGCAAGCCGCCAGGCGACCCAGGCCGCCGTTCCCCAGGCCCGGCTCTTCCTCCACCTCAAGGATCTCTTCGAGGCTGTCGATGCCGAAGCGGCGCAGGGCTTCGGTGGCCGCTTCCTGGATGCCGAGCATCAGCAGGTTGTTCCCCAGCTGGGGGCCGATCAGGAATTCCGCGGACAGATAGGCCACCACCCGCGTCGGGGTGGCTCGGATCGCCTCAATGCCCGCCAGATAGCGGGTCATCAAGCGGTCGCGAACCGCGTGGCTGAGGGCCAGGTAGAGGTCGTGGCGGCTGGCGGTTGGAGCCAGCTTTCCCAATGTGTAGAAGAGGTGTTCGGCCATGCCGTCGAACACGTCATCGGCAGCCAAGCCGCTGCGGTCGGGATCGGCGTAGCAACCGGGCGTGGGCAGTTGCAGTTGACGCGGCGATTGCTCTTTCATCAGGCCAGCTCGGTTGGGACTGCAGTGCTCCACTGCCAGTGACTGATCTCCGGGGCATCCATCCCGTGCTCGTGCGCGTAGGCGCGATTCGCCAGGATCGATTCCTTCATCTGCTCTTTGATGTGAGCAGCGCGGGACATTAACCCCGGAACTCTGTCGATCACATCAATCACCAGGCTGAACCGGTCGATCTGGTTGTTCATCGCCAGTTCAAGCGGGGTGTTGATGTTGCCTTTTTCCTTGTATCCGCGGACGTGGAAATTGGCATGGTTGCGGCGCCGGTAGGTCAACCGGTGGATCAACCAGGGGTAGCCATGGAAGTTGAACAGCACGGGGCGATTTGTGGTGAAGAGTGTGTCGAAATCCCGATCGCTTAAGCCGTGGGGATGCTCGCTCGGTTGGGTCAGGGCAAAGAGTTTCACCACGTTCAGTACCCGGACCCGCAGCTCAGGCAGCTCCCGGCGCAGGATCTCCACGGCCGCCAGGGTCTCCTGGGTGGGGATGTCCCCGGCGCAGGCCATCACCACGTCGGGCTCATCGGGTTCACCGCGGACGTGGTCGTTGCTGGCCCAGCTCCAGAGGCCGATGCCCTTGGCCACATGGGCGCGGGCCTGCTCGAGGGAGAGGTACTGCAGGTGCTCTTGCTTGTCGCTGACGATCAGGTTGCAGACGTCGGGCTCGACGAGGGCCTCCTCGGCCACGGCTAGCAGGCAGTTGGCATCGGCCGGCAGGTAGACCCGCACCACATCGCCGCTCTTGTTGCCGGTCAGATCAATGAAGCCCGGGTCTTGGTGGGTGAACCCGTTGTGGTCCTGCCGCCAGACCGTGGAGGAGATCAGGCAGGTCCAGGGGGCGATTGAGGCGCGCCAGGGCGCGTGGTGGCGGCAGCTCTCCAACCATTTGGCGTGCTGGTTGAACATCGAGGCGATCACGTGGGCGAAGGCCTCGTAGGTGTGGAACAGGCCGTAGCGGCCGGTCAGGAGATAGCCCTCGAGCATCCCCACCAGGGTGTGTTCGCTGAGCATCTCCACCACCCGTCCCTGCCGGGCCAGCTCGCCGCCATCGCTGTCCTCGGGGCGTAGTTCCTCCATCCAGACCTTTTTGCTGCGCTCGTAGATGGCCTGCAGCCGGTTGGAGGCGGTTTCGTCGGGGCCGAACACCCGCAGGTTGTTCGGGTTGTCGGCGATGGCATCCCGCAGCAGCTCCCCGAGGGCGGCGGTGTTGCCATGGCGGCTGACTCCGGGTTCGGCGACCGGCACCGCATACCGTTCGCGATCCGGCAGGGTCAGTTGCTGGCGCAGTCGCCCGCCATTGGCATGGGGGTTGGAGCCCATGCGCTGGGCGCCGCTCGGTGAGAGCGCCTGCAGTTCGGGTCGCAGTCGTCCCTCGTCATCAAAGAGTTCTTCGGGGCGATAGCTCTTGAGCCAGGCCTCCAGTTGCTGAAGTTGGGCGGGGTCTTGTTTGGGGTTCGGCAGGGGCACCTGATGGGCGCGCCAGGACCCTTCAATCCGATGGCCGTTGAGCGTCTCGGGCCCCGTCCAGCCCTTGGGGGAGCGCAACACGATCATCGGCCAGATCGGCCGACTGGCATGCGCTGCGCCGCCCTCTGCCTCGGCCTGCTGGCGGATCGCTTGGAGCCGGGAGACCACCTGATCCATCGCCGCGGCCATCGCTTGGTGCATGGCCCGGGGCTCGCTGCCCTCCACAAACAGCGGCTCCCAGCCGTAGCCCCGCAGCAGGCTGCTGAGCTCCTCCTTGGGAATCCGGGCCAGCAGCGTTGGGTTGGCGATCTTGTAGCCGTTCAGGTGCAGCACCGGCAGCACCACCCCATCGCTGATGGGGTTGAGGAACTTATTGATATGCCAGCTGGTGGCCAGGGGGCCGGTCTCCGCCTCCCCATCGCCGACACAGGCGATGGCGATCAGGTCCGGGTTGTCGAAGACCGCACCGCAGGCGTGGGAGAGCACATAGCCCAGTTCGCCGCCTTCATGGATCGAACCAGGGGTCTCCGGGGTGCAGTGGCTACCGATGTGCCCAGGAAAAGAGAACTGCTTGAAAAAGCGTTTGAGGCCTTCTGTGTCCTGGGACTTGTCGGGATAGATCTCCGAATAGGAGCCATCCAGGTAGGTGGGGCCCAGTACCCCCGGGGCCCCATGGCCCGGACCGGAGAGATAGATCGCATTGAGCCCGTGGCGTTGGATCACCCGATTGGCGTGGGCCCAGATGAAGGCTTGACCTGGGCTCGATCCCCAGTGACCGAGCAGGCGGTTCTTGATGTGCTCCGGCTTCAGCGGTTCCCGCAGCAGCGGGTTGTCCTGGAGGTAGATCATTCCCACCGCCAGGTAGTTGGCGGCCCGCCACCAGGCGTCCAGTCCCTCAAACTCCTCTGCTGGCCTGAGATGGGCGGAATCCGTGGCCATGGCTCCAGCTGCTGATGCCTGGCCGGAAAGTAGCCGTTGTCACAGGAGATGGCGCCGTCGGGCGAGACTCTCGTTCGGAATCACTCACGACTGCTATGCCGGAGATCGGCGCCCATCAGCTCGAGGTGGTCGAAACCCTGATTGGGGTTGGCCGCTTCTTGGTGATTTTTGTGGCCGCTCGCCTACTGGCGGAACTGCTGGTGCGCTGGCAGTTGCCCACCATCCTTGGTGAGCTGATCGCCGGCGTGATCATCGGTGCCTCTGGCCTGCACCTGATCGTGCCGCCGGAGACCCAGGCGGCGGTGGCCAATTGGGCTCTCCAGCTGATGGGCTCGCTTGCGGATGTGCCGCCCCAGCTGGTCGGCGAGGTCTACAACGAAAGTTTCCCGAGCCTGCAGGCGGTGGCCACCTTGGGCCTCTTTGCCCTGCTGTTCCTGACGGGTCTCGAAAGCGACCTCGATGAGCTCGTGGCCGTCGGTGCCCAGGCGATCACCGTGGCTGTCGCCGGCGTGGCAGTGCCCTTTGCCCTTGGCACCGCGGGCTTGATGGCGCTCTTCCACGTGGAGGTGATCCCCGCCGTGTTTGCCGGGGCGGCCATGACGGCCACCAGCATCGGCATCACAGCGAGTGTCTTTGGTGAGCTGAAGATGCTGCGCTCCCGGGAGGGGCAGATCGTGATCGGCGCCGCCGTCCTGGACGACATCCTCGGCATCGTCATCCTCGCGGTGGTGGTGAGCATCGCTGGCGGCGGCAGCCTGGAGCTCGGCCCGATCCTCAAGCTGCTGGCCGCGGCTGTGGTGTTCGTGGTTGCTGCCATTGGCCTGAGCCGCACCGCGGCGCCTGGTTTCGACTGGTTGATTGATCGCCTCAAGGCCCCAGGCGATGTGGTGGTGGCCTCGTTTGTGGTGCTCACCCTGTGCTGTTTCGCTGCTACGGCCATTGGCCTGGAGGCGGCCCTGGGTGCCTTTGCCGCGGGCTTGATCCTGAGCAAGTCGAACCACACCCATGCGATCGAGGCGGCGGTGAAGCCGGTGGTGGCCCTCTTCGCCACGATCTTCTTCGTCTTGATCGGCACCGGCATGGATCTCTCGGTGCTCAATCCCCTAGACCCCGAGAACCGCGCCGGTCTTGTGATCGCCGCTTTCCTGCTGGTGGTGGCGATCCTGGGCAAGGTCGTCTCCGGCTGGACCTTTGTTTCCAAGGAACCCACGAACCGTCTGGTGGTGGGTCTGGGGATGATGCCCCGCGGTGAGGTGGGCCTGATCTTCCTGGGGCTTGGCACCCAGGCCAAGCTGCTCAGCCCGGCCCTGGAGGCAGCGATCTTGCTGATGGTGATTGGCACCACCTTCCTGGCACCGATCCTGCTCAGACTGGTCCTGGCTGGAAAGAGTGATGGACCCGACCTCGACCCCCTCGCCGAAATCCCCACTTAAGGGCTGGCAGTTCAGTTGGGGCGGCTGGTTGGACAACCGCCACGGGGAGTGGTGGCTGCTCGCCCAGCTGCTGTTGATCGCAGCCACCCTGTTGCCGGCCTGGCCGGCCCCGGGCAGCTGGGGCTATGCCTGGCCCTTGCCGCTTGCCCTTGCTGGCGTTCTGCTGCTCTTGGTCGGCCTGGCGCTGGCCGCCCAGGCCTTCTGGCGCTTGGGACCCAGCCTGACGCCGTTGCCGGATCCCAAGCCTGGGGCCGCTTTGGTGACGACCGGGGCCTATGGGCGCTGCCGCCATCCGCTGTATCAAGCCGTGTTGCTCTGTGAGCTCGGGGTGGCCCTGGCCCTCGGCAGCCTGTTCCACCTGGGCCTGTTCCTGGCTCTGGCCGCGGTGCTGGGCGGCAAAGCGCGGCGGGAGGAGCGTTTCCTCGTGCCGCTCCATCCGGAGTACGTCAGTTACCGGCGCAGCACCCCGGCGATCTTGCCGGGGTTGCCTTGGCTGGATTGGCGGAGCTGAGCCGCTAGAGCCCGCGCTCCTCCAGCTGCCGCGCCGCGCGCTCGAAGACCTCAGGTCCTGCATCCCGTTGGCCGGCGGCCTGGCCCAGGTCCCGGCGCCAATGGCGGGCGCCGCTGACGCCTTCCACCACCTGCACCAGGTGCCGGGCGATGGACCAGAGCCGCCCGCCGCTGCCGCACCAGCGCTCCGCATAGGGAATCAGGCCCCGCACCACCGTGGAGGCCTTGGCGACCGGTTGGCTGCTGTCGCCAAACAGGTCCCGGTCCACCGTGGCCCAGCGCAGCGGGTGGTCGTAGGCGGCCCGGCCCACCATCACCCCATCCACGGCCTCGAGCTGCTCCAGGCAGCTGCTGAGCTCCAGCAGGCCTCCGTTCAGTTCAATCGTCAGCTGGGGCCGGTCCGCCTTGAGCTGATGCACGAGCTCGTAGCGCAGGGGAGGAATGGTGCGGTTTTGCTTGGGATCCAACCCCTCGAGCCAGGCCTTACGGGCGTGCACGCTGAAGCGCTGCGCCCCGGCCGCGGCCACCGTGTCGACAAAGGCCAGCAGCTCCCCATAGGAATCGCGCTCATCGATGCCGATGCGGTGCTTCACCGTGACCGGCAGCGGCGAGGCCTGGGCCATGGCGCTGATGCAGCGGGCCACCTGTTCGGGTTCGGCCATCAGGCAGGCGCCAAAGCGCCCTTTCTGGACCTTTTCGCTTGGACAGCCGACGTTGAGGTTGATCTCGTCGTAGCCCCGGTCCGCGGCGATGCGCGCGGCCTCGGCCAGCAGCACCGGGTCATCCCCGCCCACCTGCAGGGCAATCGGATGCTCGATCGGATCGAAGTCAATCAGCCGGTCCCGCCGTTCGCTGTGGTGGAGCGCTTGGGCCACCACCATTTCGGTGTAGAGCAGGCTGCGGCGGCTGATCTGCCGCATCAGCACCCGGAAGTGCCGATCGGTGTAGTCCATCATCGGAGCCACACTGAAGCGGTAGGCCCCGTTCAGCAGCGAATCGGGCATCACCCCATGCTCGCCTTTCACGCTGATGCCCCCCCGTTCTGAGCACTGGTCCCTGGTGGTGGCGGGCGGTGGTCCGGCGGGATTCATGGCGGCCATCGCCGCGGCCGAGGCCGGTCAGCGGCGGGTCCTGGTGCTGGAGAGCACCCCCGAGCCCCTGGGCAAGGTTTTGATCAGCGGTGGCGGCCGCTGCAATGTCACCCATGCCTGCTGGGATCCGCGGGAATTGGTGGGCTTCTATCCCCGCGGCGGCAAGGCCCTGCGGGGACCCTTCAGCCGCTTTGCTGCCGGTGATGCCGTGTCTTGGTTTGACGACCACGGCCTGACCCTGGTGGAGGAGGCCGATGGCCGGATGTTCCCCCAGGCCAACCGCTCAACGGCCGTGATTCAGTGCCTCAGGCAGGCGGCGGAACGGGCCGGGGTGACCCTGCGCAGCAGCGAGGCGCTCCAGCAGGCCGAGCAGCGGCCCGCGGGTGGTTTTGCCCTCAGCCTGCGCAGCGGCATCCATCTCAGTACTGACCGGCTGGTGCTCGCCACCGGGAGTCACCCCAGTGGTCGGCGTTTGGCTTCAGGCCTGGGCCATGGCTTGGTGGCCCCGGTTCCGTCCCTCTTCACCCTCGCCTTTAAGCCCAATCCCCTGCTGCCTTTGGCCGGGGTCGTGATGGATCCGGTGGACCTGGAGCTGGAGGCCGGTGGGCAGCGCTTCCGCCAGAGCGGCCCGGTGCTGATTACCCACTGGGGCCTGAGCGGGCCGGCGACCCTGCGGCTGACGGCCTTCGCCGCCCGGGCCCTCCACGGCGAGGGCTACCGGGGCAGCCTGCAGGTGGATTGGAGCGGCGGCCGCAGCCAGCAGCAGCTGGAAGAGCTCTTCGCGGCTTGCCGGCGTGATCAGGCCAAGCGTCAGCTCAGCAATGCCCGCCCCTGGCCAGGCCTCAGCCGACGCCTCTGGCAGCACCTGCTCGATCAGCAGGGGGTTGAGCCCGATCGCCGTTGGGCGGATTTGGCCAAGCGTCAGCAGTTGGGTCTGCTGGAGGCCCTGCGCCGCAGCCGTTTCCCCGTGGCGGGCCGCGGCCCCTTCGGTGAAGAATTCGTGACCGCCGGAGGCGTGCCTGTGGGGGAGGTCAACCTGGCCACGATGGAGAGCCGCAAGGTGGAGGGTCTCTACCTGGTGGGTGAGCTCCTGGATGTCGATGGCGTCACCGGTGGCTTCAACTTCCAGCACTGCTGGAGTTCCGGCTGGCTGGCGGGGCAGGCGATTGCGGCGGCCGGAGCTAGTTGATCTGATCGAAGATCGAGAACATCGGCAGGTACATCGCCAGCAGGATCGAGCCAACGATGCCGCCCACGATCACGATCATGGCCGGCTCCAGCATTGAGGTCA
The DNA here is from genome assembly GCF_017859255.1 of Vulcanococcus sp. DEBay_Sum29NL08_54. Taxonomy (NCBI): domain Bacteria; kingdom Bacillati; phylum Cyanobacteriota; class Cyanophyceae; order Synechococcales; family Synechococcaceae; genus Vulcanococcus; species Vulcanococcus sp. DEBay_Sum29NL08_54. The sequence goes on along the minus strand of NZ_JAFMNJ010000003.1, from coordinate 58,411 downwards.
GGGCCTTGACGGCGGCTTCCACCTCGTCTTCGTAGAAGTCCGCCACCTTCGAGAGCATGGCGTCCATCTGGCCGGTTTCTTCGCCGATGGCGAGCATGCTCAAGGCCAGCTCCGGGAACACCTTTTTGCGCTCCAGGGCGACGCTCAGGGGGATGCCCTCCTGCACGTCCTGACGGGAGCCGACGATGGCGTCGGCAATCACGGCGTTGCCCGCGGTTTCCTGCACGATCTCCAGGGACAGCAGGATCGGCACCCCCGCGCGGGTCAGGGAGCTGAAGGTGCGGCAGAACTTGGCCGTGGCTGTTTTCTGGATCAGGTCGCCAAAGAGCGGCAGCTTCAGCAGTAGTCCGTCCACGCGCCGGCGCCCGCTGGCGGTCGCGTAGTAGCGGCCAAACATCCAGACCCCCACAGCGATCGCCAGGGCCAGGAACAGCGAAAAGGAGGACCGCAGCAAGGCGCTGAGGTCGACCATCATTTGGGTGAAGAGGGGGAGTTCAGCCCCGAGGTCTTCGAAGATCCCAGCGAAGGTGGGGATCAGGAAGATCGTCATCCCCAGGAACACCAGGATCGCGATCGCCAGCACGGCCACGGGATAGCCCATGGCGCCCTTGATTTGGTTCTGCAGCCGGGCATTGCCCTCGAGCAACTTGGCCAGGCGGCGCAGGCTTTCGTCCAGCACGCCCCCCGCCTCTCCGGCTTCCACCATGGCGATGGTGAGCTTGTCGAACACCCGCGGCCAGGAGCGCAGTGCTGCCCCCAGGCTGCCCCCTTGGTTCACGTCTGTACTGACGGCGGTGAGTGCCCGCTTGAACAGCGGCATGCGCTGCTGACGGGCCATGAGATCGAGGCTGCGCACGATCGGGACCCCCGCATCCACGAGGGCTGCCAGCTTGTTGGCAAAGAGGGCCTTCTCGCGGATGCCGGGCTTGGCCTCCAGCAGGCTGGAGAGATCCATGCCAAAGACCGTGCTCCCGGCCGCGGCGTTGGGTGTGGTTGCGGCGAGCTCCAGGCTGGTGGCGACGATGCCCCGGCGCCTCAGGTCCCGCCGGGCGCGGCTGAGATCACTGGCCTGCAGTTGCAGCGTCCGGGTTTGACCGGAGCGATTGGTGTAGGTGGCGCTGAACTGGGGCACTAGCCCTCCAGGAGCCGCTGCAGCTCATCGGGTTTGCTCGCTTTGGCGAGGGCTTCGCTGCGCTCGACTGCTCCGGCCTGCACCAGGTTCGCCAGGGCGCGCTCGAGGGTTTGCATCCCCTGCTGGCCGCCCGTTTGGATCTGGGAATAGAGCTGGGCGGTTTTGCCCTCCCGGATCAAGTTGGCGATGGCGGGGGTGTTGATCAGGATTTCTTGGGCCATGACCCGCCCGAATTGCCCGGGTTTGGGGTTCTGGCGTTTGCAGAGGGTCTGCGAGAACACCCCCACCAGGGAGCCACTGAGCTGAACCCTGATCTGGGTTTGCTGCTCTGGCGGAAAGACATCCACCATGCGATCGACGGTTTGGGCCGCCGAGCTGGTGTGCAGGGTGCCAAAGACCAGGTGCCCCGTCTCTGAGGCGGTGATCGCCAACTGGATCGTTTCCAGATCTCGCATTTCGCCCACCAGGATCACGTCGGGGTCCTCCCGCAGGGCGGCGCGCAGGGCGGCGCCAAAGCTGCGGGTGTCATCCCCCAGCTGGCGCTGGTGGATCACGCTTTTGTCGTTGCGGTAGGTGAATTCGATCGGATCTTCGATCGTGAGGATGTGCTCGGCGCGGCTGCGGTTGATGTGATCCAGCAGGGCCGCCAGCGTCGTGGTTTTGCCCGAGCCGGTTGGGCCGGTCACCAGCACCAGACCCCTGGGGCGGCGGCTGGTTTCCTCGACGATGGGCGGTAGGCCCAGGCTCTCCAGGCTGGGGATTGTGCTGCCGAGGGCCCGCAGACAGGCCGCATAGCTCCCCCGCTGGCGGTAGACATTGACCCGAAAGCGGGAGACGCCTTTGAGGCCATAGGCGCAGTCCAGCTCCCAGGTTTGCTCCAGCTGCTTGCGCTGGGCGTTGTTGATCATCGAGAAGATCAACCGGTTGCAGAGGTCCTCGCTGAGCCGCTCCTCCCGCATCGGTTTGAGCGCCCCACTGAAGCGGCCGTAGGGCGGTTGGCCGGCCGCCAGGTGCAAGTCGCTGCCACCTGCCTCGACCAGCTCCTCCATCAACTGTTCGATCTGGAGCTCCATGCAGCTCGCGGCGCCGGTGGCTGTCCTCAGTGTGGGAAGCCCGCCAGGGCCTGGCAATGGCGCTGCTTAATGCAGTTGCCGGGGGGTCAGGCAATAGGGGCACTCCAGCCACTCATCCCGCATCCCCGCTCCGCAGCCCTGGCAGGTGATCGTGTGCAGGGCCTTGGCCCGGCGCTCGGTTTCCAGGCTGGAGTCCGTGAGGATCATCCGCTCGATTTCCTCGAGGGTGGTTTCCCCTTGGCGCACCAGGTCGAGGCCGTAACCCAACAGGGTTTTCATGCCGTTCTCGATGGCGAGCTTGCGCAGTCGATCGGTGCTGGCCTCCTGGGCAATGGCGCTGGCGAGGGTGTCGTTGACGCGCAGCACCTCGTAGACCCCCACCCGGCCCTTGTATCCCAGCCCCTGGCAGCTGGGGCAGGGGTTGCTGTCACTGGCTTGCAAGCGCTTGGCCTTGAAGAAGGTGATCGCCTGCTCGTTGCTGGCAAACAGGCCAAAGCGGCCCAGGTCCTGCTCACTGGGGTGATAAGGCTGCCGGCAGTCCGGGCAGACCCGCCGCACCAGGCGCTGGGAGACGATTCCGATCAAGGAGGCGCTCACCATGAAGGGCTCCACGCCCATTTCCGAGAGGCGGGCGATGGCGCTGGGGGCGTCGTTGCAGTGGAGGGTGGTCAGCACCAGGTGGCCGGTGAGCGCCGCCTCGATGGCGGTTTTGGCCGTTTCACGGTCCCGGGTTTCCCCCACCAGCAGGACATCGGGGTCTTGCCGCATGAAGGCCCGCAGGGCCATGGCGAAGTCGTAGCCCTTCTCCCGGTTGACCTGGGTTTGGGCAATGCCCTTGAGGGTGTATTCGATCGGGTCCTCGACCGTGGAGATGTTGATCCCAGGCTCATTGCGTTCCGCGAGCAGCGAATAGAGCGTGGTGCTCTTGCCTGAGCCCGTCGGCCCCGTCACCAGGAGCATTCCGAAGGGCTTGCTGCCCATCTCCCGGACACTGGCCAGGGCCGCGGGCTCGCTGATTAGACGGTCGAGGCCGAGGTGCGTCGCGCCGCTATCCAGCAGGCGCATGCAGACCTTCTCGCCATAGCGGGTGGGCAGGGTGCTCACCCGCAGGTCAAACAGGCGACCTTGATAACGCCGCCGGATGCGGCCGTCCTGGGGAAGCCGGCGCTCCGCGATGTCCAGGTCCGCCATGATTTTCAGGCGGGAGGTCACCGCGGGGGTCAGTTGTTTCGGCAGCTTCTCCAGCGGCTCGAGCACCCCGTCTTGGCGCAAGCGAATCAGCAGTCCGTCCTCCTGCGGTTCCAGGTGGATGTCGCTGGCACTGCGCTCGAGCGCTTGCACCAGGATCCGGTCCACCAGGCTCACCACCGGTGAGGCGTTGGAGGCCTTGAGGCTGGCTTCGACATCCAACTCGCTGAGGCTGTCCTCGGGCGCGTCCTCAAGGGGGCCCTCGAGTTTGAGGTCCTCAAACAGGGAGATCCGGTTGGGGGTCTCCTGCGGAGCTGCAACCGCGGCCGGCGTGGCGGGGGATGGAGATGGAGGTTGATTCAGGACGGTTTGCAGGTCCCCTTGGAGGGCCAATCGCAGTGCCAGGGGCGGTCCCTCGGGGCATGCCTCGCGGAGGGTCTGGCGTTGCTCGGCGCCCCAGTGGGTTGGCACGGCCACCGTCAGGGTGTTGTTGGCGTAGGCCACGGGAAGGCAGCCGAGATCCCTGCAGGTCTCCTGTGTCAGTTGCGGATGCCAGCTCCAGCGTTCGATTCCGGCCGCGCCCAATTCAGAGCCGGTGAGGACGGCTTCCTGGAGCAGCAATTCGACCTCGAGCCGCTGCTGTTCAGGGCTTTGGGCCTCGGCCACCGGTCGCTGGGGAATGGTGCTGGCGCTTGCTGTCATCAGCCGCTCCGCCGAGGAGGTGCGGGCTTCCGCCGCTTGTGGGGTGGCGCCCCTTCACATCAACATGTCTAGATCAGATCTCCGGTTCGGTCAGCATGAGCGGCGACGCGACTCCGTTTCCCCAGGACTCCGCCCCGGCCCCAGCTGAGGCCGCGGCAGCGCCAGAAGCCACTCCTGCAGTGGATTCGGCCCCAGCTGAGGTGGCGGCTGAGCCCAGCGCCGATCCCGAACAGCGGGTCCGGGAACTGGAGGCCGAGCTGACGGCTCTGAAGGCCGAGCACGAGAGCGTCCGCAGTCAGTACATGCGGATTGCGGCGGACTTCGACAACTTCCGTAAGCGCCAGAGCCGCGATCAAGAGGACCAGCGCACCCTGATCGCCTGCTCCACCCTGAGCGAGATCCTGCCGGTGGTGGACAACTTCGAGCGGGCCCGCCAGCAGCTGGATCCCCAGGCCGAGGAGGCCCAGGCCATCCACCGCAGCTACCAGGGGCTCTACAAGCAACTGGTCGATGTGTTCAAGCAGTTGGGCGTCTCACCGATGCGGGTTGAAGGCGAGCCCTTCGATCCCACCCTCCATGAGGCGGTTCTGCGGGAACCCAGCGACGAGCACGCCGAGGACCTGGTGATCGCTGAACTGCAGCGGGGCTATCACCTGAACGATCGCGTGCTGCGGCACGCCCTGGTCAAAGTCTCGATGGGTCCAGGCCCCAGTGGTGATGCCGCACCGGCCAGCTCCACGGATGACGCTGCACCCTCCGAAGAGGGCTGAGCATGGCCGATTTTTATGACCTCCTTGGGGTCAGCCGCGACGCTGATGCGGACACGCTGAAGCGGTCCTATCGCCGCCTGGCGCGTCAGTACCACCCGGACATCAACAAAGATCCCGGCGCGGAAGACAAGTTCAAGGAGATCGGCCGCGCCTATGAGGTGCTGAGCGATCCCCAGACCCGGGCCCGCTACGACCAGTTCGGCGAAGCCGGCTTGGGCGGCGCCGCGGGGATGCCCGACATGGGCGACATGGGCGGCTTCGCTGACCTGTTCGAAACCTTCTTCAGCGGTTTCGGCGGGGGCATGGGCGGCCCCTCCGCCGGTGGTGCCCGTCGCCGCGGTCCCCGCCAGGGCGATGACCTGCGGTTTGACCTGACCATCAGCTTCAGCGAAGCGGTTTTTGGTCAAGAGAAGGAAATTCAGATCCGTCACCTGGAGACCTGCAACAGCTGCAGTGGCTCCGGGGCGAAGAGCGGCAGCGGTCCCACCAGCTGCGGCACCTGTGGTGGTGCGGGCCAGGTTCGCCGCGCGACGCGGACGCCCTTTGGCAGCTTCACCCAGGTGGCGCCCTGTCCCACCTGTGAAGGAACCGGCCAGGTGATTGCCGATCCCTGTGGCGCCTGCGGCGGCCAGGGCCTGCAGCAGGTTCGCAAAAAGCTGCGCATCAATATCCCTGCGGGTGTCGACACCGGCACGCGGCTACGGGTGGCCGACGAGGGCAACGCCGGACAGCGGGGCGGCCCCGCCGGCGACCTCTACGTCTTCCTGACGGTTCAGTCCCACCCGAGCCTCCGCCGCGACGGGATCAACATCCACTCCGAGGTGACGGTCAACTACCTCCAGGCGATCCTCGGCGACACCATTGAGGTGGAGACCGTCGATGGTCCTGAGCAGTTGGAGATTCCGGCAGGCACCCAGCCCGGAGCGGTCCTGACCCTGACGGGTAAGGGTGTTCCGAAGCTGGGCAATCCCGTGGCGCGCGGCAACCACCTGATCCAGATCAAGGTGCAGCTCCCCACCAAGGTCAACCGCGAGGAGCGTGAACTGCTCGAGCAGTTGGCGGGGCACCACACGGCCAAGGGGCAGAAGCACCCCCACAAGAGCGGGCTGTTTGGCGGTTTGTTTGGCTAGGTCAGTGATGACCCAGCTCGACCTGCGCGGTACCCCCTGCCCGCTCAATTTCATTCGCACCAAACTGGCCCTCGAGAAGCTGTCCGCAGGCGAGTGGCTTCAGGTTGATTTGGATGCCGGAGAGCCCGAGCAGATGGTGGCCAGCGGCTTGCGGGAGGCCGGACATCGCGTTGAGCTGGAGGCCTTGGAACCCGGGGCGGTGCGTTTGTTGATCTGTCGCTGTGGCTGAAGCCCTGGTGATGGCCCTTGAGGCCAACTTCTGCCGGGTGCAACTGGATCGGCCTGGCCCCGGAGGGGTGGACCAACTGCTCTGTGTGCGCCGCACGCGGCTGGGCAAGACCGGACAGCAGATCTGCGTTGGAGATCGGGTCGAGGTGGAGGGCATCGACTGGCCGGAAGCCCGGGCGGCGATTGCGGCGGTGGCCCCCCGCAGCAGCCTGCTGGAGCGTCCTGCTGTGGCGAACTGCAGCCGGGTTGTTGTGGTGGTGGCGTTGGCTCAGCCGGAGTTGGATCCACTGCAACTCACCCGTTTTTTGCTGACGGCGGAGCGCACGGGTGTGGCGGTGGAGCTGGTTCTCACCAAGGCGGACCTGCTGAGCGCATCGGAACAAGAGCAGTGGCGTGAACGGCTCACGGCTTGGGGGTATGTCCCCCAGCTGGTCTCCTCCCAGAGTGGGCTTGGTCTGGCTGCGCTGCGGGAGCGTCTGGCGCAACCGGGGGTCTCAGTGCTGTGTGGCCCATCGGGGGTGGGCAAGAGCAGCTTGATCAACGCCCTGTTGCCGCAGCTGCGTTTGCGGGTGAGTGCCGTCTCAGGCCGCCTGCAGCGGGGACGGCACACCACGCGGCATGTGGAACTGTTCCCGGTGGAGCCCGGTGCACTGCTGGCGGATTCACCGGGCTTCAACCGCCCGTCCTTGCCGGCGGAGCCCACGGAGCTGGGGAGCCTCTTCCCGGAAATTCGGCAGCGGCTCGAGAGCTCGGCCTGTCAGTTCAAAAATTGCTTGCATCAGGGCGATCCGGGCTGCGCCGTCGGCAGCGATTGGGATCGCCATGGTCTGTATCTCAACTGCCTGGAGTCCGTGCAGCAGCAGGTGGCGCGCCAACCCCGCCCCCGCAGTGGCGGCCTGAAGCAGCGGGGAGGAAAGCAGGAGCCCCTGCTCGATCAGCGCCTGCGTCAGAGCTCAAGGCGCCGCTTGCGGCAGGAGGAGCCCGACGAGGAGGGCTAGGCCTAGCCCATGCCGGGCAGGTTCAGGTTGAGCCCGCCGGTGAGCTCTTCCATCCGCTCTTTCATGGTCCCGGTGGAGTTGTCGTAGGCCGAGCGCAGGGCCTCGAGGGTGGCGTTTTCCGTTGTGGAGGCGCCCTCGGCGAGCAGGGCAGGGTCGAGGCGGACCTTCAGGGGCTGCTGGTTACCCGAGAGCCAAACGCTGGCCCGGCCGCAGCTGCTTTGCCCCTCGATTTCCATCGCATCCAGCTCCTCCTGGAGCTTCGCGGCGTCCTGTTGGATCTGCTGGGCCTTCTTGAAGGCTTCGGTGAGCTGGCCGAAATTGGGGAGACCGAAACCGGCCATGCCTGCACTGTTGAAGTGGGCGCAGGCTACGCCGCCAGGGCGAGGTCTTCGAAGCGTCCCAGCCGTTTCACCTCGGTGTGGAGGGCGATGCTGTGCTGCTCCAGCACCCGCTCTTGGACCAGGGCAATGAGTTGATCAATCTCCCCGGCGCTGGCGCTGCCGGTGTTGACGATGAAGTTGGCGTGGATCGGGGAGATCTGGGCGCCCCCCAGGCTGAATCCCTTGAGGCCGAGGGCTTCGATCAGTTGTCCGGCTTTCTGCGGTTCGGGGTTGCGAAAGACGCTGCCGCAGCTGGGTTGCTGGTAGGGCTGACTGCTGGTTCTGCTGTGGAGGTTGGCGCTGGTGCGCTGGCTGACGCTGCGGGGATCGTGGCCGGGGGAGAGGCGAAAGCGAGCCGAGAGGACCACCAGGGGTTCCGCTTGAAGGCGGCTATGGCGGTAGTCAAAGTCCAGTGCTGCGGCAGAGATTGTGTGGGTCTGGCTGGGCTGCTCCGGGTCCACCACCGTGACGCTCTCGAGGATGTCGGCGGTGCAGCCCCCTTGGGCGCCTGCATTCATCACCGCCGCGCCTCCCACCGTTCCTGGGATGCCCACGGCCCACTCCAGGCCCGAGAGGCCGGCCCGGGCTGCCCGCCGCGCCAGGGTGGGAATCGGTTCTCCCGCCTGGGCTTCGATCAGGCCGCTGCTGGCCTCCAGGTCAGCCCCTTGGAGGTGGCGGGTGCAGAGGGTGAGTCCCTCCAGTCCTTGATCGCTGACCAGCAGGTTGGAGCCTGCTCCAATGACCCGCTGGATGCAGCCCTGGGATGCAGCCCAGCGCAGCAGGGCCAGTAGCTCGTCCGTTGATTCCGGTTCGGCGAAGTAATCGGCCGCTCCCCCCACTTTCCAGGTGGTGTAGTCGGCCAGAGCAACCGCCGAACGCAGCCCCAGAGGGAGGGAGAGGGCCATCGCTAGGCCACAAGGGGAAGGGCGGCGGCGGGATCGCTGCGGCCTTCCAGGCGACTCCAGAGGCTGTTGACATCACCGGCACCCATGGCCAGCACCAAGTCGCCCGCTTGGCTGGTTTGGCCGATGGCATCCGCCAGGGTCTCCAGGTCATCGAAGGCGCTGACGGGTAGCCCAGGGGAAATCCGCTGGATTTCAGCGGCGAGGGCCGCGCTGGAGATCCCTGGGATCGGCGCTTCGCCAGCCGCATAGAGGGGGGCGATCAGCACCGCATCGGCCTGGCTCAGGGCCTGGGCAAAGTCGCTGAGGAACTCCGCCGTCCGGCTGTAGCGGTGCGGCTGAAAGACGGCTAGGAGCCGTTGGGGCGCCTCTGGCAAAGGGCTGCGCCCACTGCTGACCATCAGGCGGGCCATCGCCAAGGTGGCCTGCACCTCGCTGGGGTGATGGGCGTAGTCGTCGACCACCTGGCGGCCCCACCAATTACCCCGGTAGTCGAAACGGCGTCCAGGGGCCTGGAGGCCCTCCACGGCCCGTTGCAGCTCGGCAAAGGAGACGCCATGGAGACGGCAGGCGGCCATGGCGGCGGTGGCATTGCTCAGGTTGTGGAGCCCGGGCAAGGGCAGCCGGAATTGCCCGAGGGCCTCACCCTGCTCATAGAAGGTGGCCAGGGTGCCGTCGCCATCGAGCTCATCGGCGATAGCCGCGAAGTCCACCCCTTCGCTGCTCTGGATGGACCACCAGTGGTGGGCTTGAAAGTGTTCCCGCAGCACCGGACAGTCGCGGTTGGCCAGCAGCTGTTCGCTGCCTTTGGCGAAGCGCTGGAGGGTGGTGATCAGGGAGGCCAGATCGCTGTAGTGGTCGGTGTGATCCAGCTCGAGGTTGGTGATCACACCAAGCCAGGACTGGAACTTCACCAGGGAGCCATCCGACTCATCCGCTTCCGCCACCAACAAGGGGCCATCGCCATTGCGGCCGTTGCTGGCGAAGGCGGGCACCACCCCACCAATGACGGCCGTGGGGTCGTGGTTGGTGGCGTGCAGCAGGCTGGCCACCAGGGTGCTGGTGGTGGTCTTGCCGTGGCTGCCAGCCACGGAGATCGAGGGCTGGGCGGCAATCAAAGCCGCCAAGACATCTGAGCGGTGCCAGACCTTCAGCCCGGCGCGCTCGGCTTCCAAGAGTTCGGGGTTGTTCGCCGGCACAGCAGAGCTGACGACGACGGCTGGCGGGCAGGAGGTGCCGCTGCGAATGGCGTCGATGGTGGCGGGGCTTTGCTCGCGAAACACCCGGACACCGCGGCTGCGCAGGTTCTGCAGCACGGCGTTGTCCCTGGGGTCGGAGCCGCTGACGCTGTGGCCGCGGTCCGCCAGGATCCCGGCGATGGCAGACATGCCGATGCCGCCAACTCCAATGAAATGGAGAGGTTGGTGGCGATCAAGCGTCAGGACCAATGGCGTATCCAAGCCTGGCCAGAAATTAAGACCGAACGGGTCGCTTGTCCTCTTCTCAAGCACGATTTGAGTGCTTTTGACAGGTGGTGACCTTTTGTCCCCAGATGGGGAGGGTCAGGCAATTTCGGTATGATCGGCGGCCAAATCCTCCTTGCTAGCGGGTTCGCCCGCCATACGCCATGACCCTGAAGGTTGCGATCAACGGATTCGGCCGCATCGGTCGCAACTTCATGCGTTGCTGGCTGAGCCGCGGAAGCAATACCGGCATCGAGATTGTCGGCATCAACGGCTCCGGTGACACCAACACCAACGCCCACCTGCTGAAGTACGACTCGATGCTCGGCCCCCTGCGTAACGCAGAGGTGACCACCACCGAGAACACGATCGTCATCAACGGCAAGACGATCAAGACCTTCTACGACCGCAACCCCGCCAACCTCCCCTGGAAGGAGTGGGGCGTGGATCTGGTGATCGAATCCACCGGTGTCTTCAACGACGACGTCGGCGCCAGCAAGCACTTCGAAGCCGGTGCCAAGAAGGTGATCCTGACCGCCCCTGGTAAGGGTGCCAAGGTCGGCACCTTTGTGGTGGGCGTGAACGCCGATCAGTACCGCCACGAGGATTACGACATCCTCAGCAACGCCAGCTGCACCACCAACTGCATGGCGCCTGTGGTCAAGGTCCTGGATCAGGCCTTCGGCATCGTCAAAGGCACGATGACCACCACCCACAGCTACACCGGTGACCAGCGCATCCTCGATGCCTCCCACCGTGACCTGCGCCGCGCCCGTGCCGCTGCTGTGAACATCGTTCCCACCAGCACCGGTGCAGCCAAGGCCGTGGCTCTGGTCTACCCCGAGGTGAAGGGCAAGCTCAGCGGCATCGCCCTGCGCGTCCCCACCCCCAACGTGTCCGTCGTCGACATGGTGCTCGAGATGAGCCGCGAGACCACCAAAGAGGAGGTCAACGCAGTGCTCAAGGCCGCCTCTGAGAACGGCATGAAGGGCATCATCAAGTACACCGACCTGCCCCTGGTCTCCAGCGACCACGCCGGTACCGATGAGAGCACCATCGTTGACTCCGACCTCACCCTGGTGATGGGCGGCAACATGGTCAAAGTCATCTGCTGGTACGACAACGAGTGGGGCTACAGCCAGCGCGTCGTTGACCTGGCCGAGATCGTTGCCAAGAACTGGAAGTGATCTGAGCGCCCGCTCAACCTCTTTCCATCAGCCGCCCTTCGGGGCGGCTTTTTGATGGTTGTGCGATCAGCTGAAGTGCCGGTAGCCCGGATCGCTCTCCTGAAGGGGCAGCCCGGTTTCGCTCCAGGTCAGGGTTGGGGAGGAGTGCTCCACCAGTTCGCCAATCACCTGGCAGCCCGGTAGTGCAGCGCAGAGCCGCTCGGCCCAGGTCGGCTCCAGGGCGAGGACCAGCTCAAAGTCTTCGCCCCCATTCAGGCACCAGCGCTCTGCATCGGCGAGCGGCGCCATGGCGGGGTCAAGGGGCAGGCCTGTGTGCCGTAGTTGTGCCCCACAGCCACTGGCCTTGGCCAGGTTCAGCAGCGCGCGTTGCAGGCCATCGCTGCTGTCGGTGCCAGCGACTCGCCATGGGCTCCCCTGGGGCTGGCTTGCTTCGAGGGCTGGGATGGCATCGAGCCGGGGGAGCGGCCTTTGGTGGGCTCGAATGGCGCGCTCCCGCAGGGCCTCGGGAATCGCTGCACTGTGCTCGCCTTGCAGCAGCGCTAGCCCCAAGCGGCTGAGGCCATGGGGGCCGGTGCTCAGGAGCCAATCGCCGGGTTGGCCGTCGCCGCGGCGGATGGCGCCAGGCCCCAGCCGGCCAAGGGCCGTGATGGCGAGGAGGCGCTGGCTGCCGCTACTGCAGTCACCGCCGAGCAAGGTGCCGCCAAAACGAGCCAGGGCTTCGGAGAGTCCCTGGTAGACCCCATCGACCCAGCTCCAGGGGGTCGCTCCTGGTGCCACGAGGCCAACCGTGAGGCCGATCACGTCGCTGCAGCCCATGGCCGCCAGGTCGGAGAGGTTGGCCGCTGCCGCCCGCCAGCCCAAGTCCTGGGCCGACATGGTGGCGTCACTGAAGTGGACCGTGTCCACCAGGACGTCGGTGTTGACCACCACGGCTCCCGGCAAGATCGCCGCGTCGTCAGCCAGCTGGCCGGGGGGCGCGTAGGCCGAGAGCCGGTCGATCAGCTCCCATTCGCCGAGCTGATCGAGTCGCATCTAGGCGTGGGCTTTGAGGTTCTCGGCTCCGTCGAGCACCCGGGCGCGGACGATGCCGTCATCGATGCCCAGTTCCTCGAGCACCTCAAACCCATCCACCACGTAACCAAAGGCGCTGTAGCGGCCATCGACGAGGTTCAGGCCTGCGGGGGTCAGTTCGGCCTCGTAGAGGAAGAAGAAGAACTGGGAGGAACCATCGGCGAGGGATTCATCCGAGTGGGCCCAACCCATGGTCCCGAGGGTCGCGAAGGGAAGGACCGGGGTGGCTTCGAAACGGCCCAGGTCTTCAAAGGTGGCGTTGTAGAAGGGCTCGGCTTCACCGGGCACCTTGATCTCCAGCGGCACCTGGCGCTCGCCCTTGGTCTTGGGGTCGATGTAGCCGGTCTCAGGACCCTTGGGGTCTCCGGTCTGGAGAACGTAGAAGTCCTCGGCTCGGGTGAAGGGCAGTCCGTCATAGAAGCCTTGCTTCACCAGGTCCACAAAGGCCCCGGCCGTCAGTGGTGCGTTGTAGCCGTCCACCACAGCGGTGAGCATCCCTTTGGTGGTCTCGATCTCAACGGTGGCGCGGCCCAGCAGCCTGGGCAGGGCGTCGAACTCGCTGGGGATTTGGAAGGGGAAGTCACCCACGAGCAGTGCTTCCAGGTCCCCGACGGTGCTGAGGGCAGCGCGCCGGTCGTCGAGGAATCGATCGCGGTCAGAGCTCTCGCTGCTCTCCACGAGGGTCTCCATCTGGCTTTGCAGGGCGGCCATCAAGGCCTTGCCCTCGGCCTGCTTGGCTTCAGGGAGGCTCGCCACGATGGAGTCGGCGCGGGTCTTGAGCAGCGCCTGACTCCGATTGACCGTATTGACCAGGGCGCTCCAGCGCTTGGCTCTGAGGTCGTCGCTGGTGCTCTCCAGCCTGTGCTGCAGCGTCTGCAGATCCGACTGGTCGATCGGCAGAGCGTTACGAAGGATGGCAGCGGGATCCTTGACGGCATTGCCAGGCGGCAGCGCAGCCTGGGCCGGTGGCACCAGCGGGAAGGCAGCGAAAGCAATTGCGATCAGCAGGGCGGGCACCCAGCGATCCAGCCAGCGCTTCAGATCCATGCTGCAGCCTTGTCTCTGCCGGGACTCTGCCACAGCCGTACAATCCCGCCTGAACCGTTATGCCGGAATGATCTCGAGCAACGACTTTCGTACCGGTACGACGATCGAGATCGACGGTCAGGTCTGGCGCGTTGTTGAGTTCCTGCATGTGAAGCCCGGCAAGGGCTCCGCCTTTGTCCGCACCAAGCTCAAGGCCGTGCAGTCCGGCAACGTCGTTGAGAAAACCTTCCGCGCTGGTGAAACCGTTCCCCAGGCGGTTCTCGAGAAGGCTGTGCTTCAGCACACCTACATGGAGGCTGATGACTTTGTCTTCATGGACATGTCCACCTATGAGGAGACCCGTCTGACCGCCAAGCAGATCGGCGATCAGCGCAAGTACCTCAAGGAAGGCATGGAGGTGAATGTCGTCTATTGGAACGGGAAGCCTTTGGAAGTGGAACTCCCGAATTCCGTTGTTCTGGAAATCACCCAAACTGACCCCGGTGTGAAGGGCGATACCGCCACGGGCGGCACAAAACCCGCCATCGTCGAGACCGGCGCTCAGGTGATGGTTCCCTTGTTCCTCTCGATCGGCGAAAAGATCAAGATCGACACCCGCACCGACAGCTACCTGGGCCGCGAGAACTGATCCCATGCAACTTGACCACAACCAGCTGCGTGAGCTGATTGCCCTGCTTGGGGACAGCGACATCCAAGAGCTCAAGCTCGAAGGTGATGACTTCCGCTTGGAATTGCGTCGCAATCTTCCGGGGGTCCAGCCCCAGGTTGTGATGCAGGCCGCCGCTCCGGTTGCGGCTCCTGCTGCAGCAGCACCTGCCGCTGCCCCCTCCGCGGCTCCCCCGGCCGCCGCTGCGGCCCGCAGTGATCTGATTGAGATCACCGCTCCGATGGTGGCGACCTTCTACCGCTCCCCCGCTCCCGGCGAGTCGGCATTCGTGGAGCTCGGCGCCAAGATCAATGTCGGCCAGACCGTCTGCATCCTCGAGGCGATGAAGCTCATGAACGAGCTCGAGTCCGAGGTGAGCGGTGAGGTGGTGGAGATCCTGGTCGAGAACGGCACCCCGGTTGAATTTGGCCAGGTGCTGATGCGGGTGAAACCCGCCTAGCCCAAGTCTTCAGCGGCCTCCAAGGCCGCCACCATGCTGGCTGCGCGGGCAATGCCAAGGCCGGCGATGTCGAACCCGGTTCCGTGATCCGGTGAGGTCCTCAGGAAGGGCAGGCCCAGGCTGGTGTTGACCGCCTGGTCAAAGGCCAGCAGCTTGACGGGGATCAGGCCCTGATCGTGGTAGAGCGCGAGGAAGCCATCGGGAGCTCGTCCGCCCTGCTGCCAGGCCATGCCCGCGCTCAGCCAGCAGGTGTCAGGTGGAAGTGGCCCCAGCAGGGTGACCTCAGGGTGCCGCGCGCTCCACTCCTCAAGCGTGGCCTCAAGCCAGTCCCGCTCCTCTCGTCCAAGACGTCCGGCCTCGCCCGCATGGGGGTTGAGTCCTGCGACGGCCAGGGTCGGCTCGTGGCGAAAGCGACGGCAAAACGCCAGCAAGACGTCGAGCTTGGCCAGCACCCGCTCAGGGTTCAGGGCCTGGGGAACCTGCTGAAGCGGAATGTGGGTGGTGGCGAGCAGGGTGTTGAGCCGCCAGCCGCTCTGGGGGGAGCGGGCGGTGAAGAGCATCGAGGCTTCCTTGGCTCCAGCCAGTTCAGCCAAGCGTTCGGTTTGACCGGGGTAGTCATGGCCTGCCGCGTGCCAGTGCTGTTTGGCGATCGGGGCAGTGACAAGGGCTTGGCCGGAGCCCCGTTGCACCAGCTCAACGGCCTGGGTGAGCCAGCGGAAACTGGCTTCACCACTGATGGCGCTGGGGGTCCCTGGTTTGACGGGTTGCTCGAGCGGGCAATCCACCACCTCGAGCTGGGCGGGGTCCGCCAGGGGGGCGTCTGTCTGCCCCTTGAGTTGCGTGTAGGTCTCCTCCAGCCAGCGGCGGCAACCCACCAGCAGCGGCGGCTGGGCAGCGGGGGTCCAGCGGGCCAGGGCTTTGAGCGTGACCTCGCCTCCGATGCCGGCGGGATCGCCAAGGGAGACGATCAAGCGGGGGCGCTTAGCGTTGCTGTCGCTTGGCGGATCACCCATGTTGCGTTGGCTGTTGCTGATCGGGATGGGCTTTGCCCTGGTGAAGGGTGTGCAGAACGGCTGGGTGGAGTTGCACTGGAATCGTCTCTTCCACGATGCCGGGGTGCCGTTCGTTCCGGACCCGGATCAAGGTCCGGCGGGTTCAGGCGCAAACCGCATCTAAGGGTTATTCCATCACTTGGGACGGTTCTGCTCCTCCTCCCAGCTGGCGGCAAATCCTTCCCGATAGCTGGGGTAACGCAGTTGGTAGCCCAGGTCCTGGCACAGCCGCGTATTGCTGACGCGGCGGTTGTCGGCCCAAAAGCTCAGGGCCATCGCACTCATCTCTGCCTGGGCGTCGCGGAAGTTGCGTACGGCTGGCAATTTGCAACCCAGCAGGTGGGCGGCATAGCCGAGCGTTTCACTCGAGGGGCAGGGCAGATCGTCGCTGACGTTGAGCACCGCTGGCCTGGCCTCCGGGGGTAGGCCGCAGCAGTGCAGCAAGGCGCCAACGATGTCATCGACATGGATCCGGCAGAACACCTGCTTGGGCTTGTGGATCAAGCGGGCCTGGCCCTGTTGCAGCTGCTGAAAGGGGCAACGACCCGGTCCGTAGATCGCGGGCAGCCGAAAACTCTGTAGGGGGAGAGCGCTGGCCAGCCAGCGTTGCTCGCACTGCAGGCGGGATTGGCTGCGGCGCAGGCCTGGCTCTGTTGGGCTCTGTTCATCGGCCCAGCGTCCTTGGGTGTCGCCGTAGACCCCCGTGGTCGATAGGTAACCCACCCACTGGAGGGGCTGGTGCCGGAGGGACTCCCCCAGAAGGTTGTAGGCGTCGTCCTCGCCGTTCTTGTTGGGCGGAAGGGTGATCAGCACATGGCTGAGGCCTTCAGGAAGCTGCGGGACGGCCCCCTCGCCCGCATTGAAGTGCAGCCACTGCGAGCCCTCCTTGATCGAGCGCGAGGTCAGCCAGACCTGGGCCCCGCGTGCTCTGGCTGCATCGGCAAAGCGTTGGCCTGTGTATCCCCCGCCGAGGACCAGCACGCGGGAGGAGGGGTTGACACCGCGAGCCGTCATGAGTACACCTGTATTACTCGCCCGCTGATCAATGACTGCATCTTGCTTCCCCGCCCCTCTTGCGTCCTCCTTCGTGGGCCAGGTCCCTGGGCGTGTGCGTCCTCGGCGGCGTTCGCAGGTTGGCGCCCCGCGTCGCCTGATTGGCCTGACGGCTTTGGCGCTGACGCTGTTCTCGGCCCTGCTGCTGGCTCCCGACCAGCCCCAGGCTCAGGCGGAGATTTGCCAGCGCCATAACGGCGCTGCGGCCTGCCGGATCTGGTGACTTAGGCGGCCTGCAGGTACGGCTGCATGGGATTGAAGCCGGAGTCAGGCGCTGCGGGCGCGGGAATGGCGCCTGGGCTCGCCCACTGCAGCAGGCGCAGGGCCAGGCGCAGGTCACCGTCGGTCCAGGCGCGGATGGCCATGGCTCGGCGGGGGTCGTAGAAGCGCTGCTGCCGGTACCACTCGAAAGCGTCAGCGTCGCTCTTGCGGCCATTGCAGGCCAGGCAAGCGGGAACGCAGTTTTCTGTCACGCTTAAGCCACCGCGACTTTGCGGGAAAACGTGATCAATGGATTCAGAAGGTTTGCCGCAGTAGATGCACGTTTTTCCGGTGTAAGTGTGGAGGGATTGTCTCCACCGGCGAACACGAAGTTTGGGGCACAAGTCTTCAAGGAAAACGGCATCCCTGCTGTGCATCCGAATAATTCGGTTGCAGGGAGTCTGACCTGAGTGGCTGGGATGTCAATGTGTCGAACGATGCATTTTGCAAGGCTTATTGCAGCTGTTGCGCCCGCCCTGAGCTTCGCTAAATTATGAGTTGCTGCCCCAGCTCAGACGGCCCAGCAACGCACCTCGCGCTGCCTGATGCGGTTGGGAGCATCAGGGGCCATCGAGTTGGTTCTGCCCTTTGATGCGGTCACCCAGGCCCAGCTCAGGGCGGTGCGCCCCCGAGGCTTTTGGCGCTCGAAGCAGGGCTGCTGGGAGTTCCCGCTGGAAGCGGCCTTGGTCCTGCGTCAGCACTTCGGCAAGCGCTTCGCGATGGAGCCGCCGTTGCCCCAGTGGTGCAGCTGGCTCGAGCAGCCTCTGCCCCCCTTGCCGCCCCATCGCGAGCTGATTGCCAGCGCCGGATTAGCGGAACCCTTGCCGGACGGCCGGGAGCTGTTTGCCCATCAGCGGGCTGCAGTGCGCTGGTTGCTGGCGCGGCGTGGTGCGGTGCTGGCCGATGCCATGGGCCTGGGAAAAACCCTGACGGCGCTTGTGGCCGCGCGCGCGATGGTCCGGGCGGCGGATTGCTGCGTGGTGGTGATCGCTCCCACGGGGCTCCATCGCCATTGGCGCCAGGAGGCGGCGGCCTTGCAACTGCAGATCACCCTGCTCAGTTGGGCGGCGCTCCCGCAGGAGCTGCCGGAGGCCGGCACGGTTCTGATCGCGGACGAGGCCCACTACGCCCAGAACTTGTCCGCTGCGCGCACCCAGGCCTTCCTGCGTCTGGCGCGCCATCCGCGGCTGCGGGTGGCGTGGTTGCTCAGCGGCACTCCGATGAAAAACGGCCGCCCAGCGCAGCTGTTCCCCTTGCTGGCGGCCATCGGCCACCCCCTGGCGAAGGACCAGCGCGCCTTCGAGGAGCGCTACTGCCTTGGCCATTGGCATGAACGCTCGGGCACCCGGCAGTGGAGTGCGACCGGGGCCACCCACCTGCCGGAGCTGCAGCGCCTGGTCAGGCCCCTGCTGCTGCATCGCCGCAAACAGGACTGTCTGGATCTCCCCCCGAAACGCCGGCAGATGCTTCCCGTCAGCCTGTCGGAGGCGGAGGGTCAGGGCTTTCAGCACCGCCTGCAACTGAAGGTGGATGACTATCGCCGCCGCGCCGCTGCGGGTTTGGTGCGCCGCGATGCCGAGGCCCTAGCCGTACTGACCGCCCTGCGTCAGATCGGCTCGGAGTACAAGCTCCCCGCCGCCGCCGCCCTGCTGGCCAGGCTGCAGGCCGAGGGGCAGGCCGTTGTGGTCTTCACGGCCTTTGTGACGGCGGCCCAGTTGTTGCAGCAGCGACTGGGGGGTGCCCTGCTGACCGGACGCCTGGCCGCCGCAGAGCGCCAAGGTGTGGTGGATCGCTTTCAGGCTGGCCACGAGCAGCTGCTGATCAGCACCTACGGCGTTGGAGGCCTGGGCTTCACCCTGCATCGGGCCAAGCATGTGGTCCTGCTGGAGAGGCCCTGGACCCCCGGCGACGCCGAGCAGGCCGAGGACCGTTGCCACCGCATTGGTATGCAGGGGACCCTGGAGTGCCATTGGCTTCAGCTTGGCGTCGCGGATCAGCTGGTGGACGGGCTGATTGCCGATAAGGCCGAGCGCATTGCCCTGTTGCTCAGTCGCGGCCAGGCTCAGCTGGAGCGTCAGCCGCTGCCGCGGATGGTGCAGCAGCTGCTCGATCAGTGGTGAGGCGGATGCAGTTGCGCCGCCGCAAGTCGATCTCGTCGCGCATCAGGGCGTCGACGGGGTGTTTGCCTTCTTTCACCAGGGCCGCGGCTTTGAGGCTGTCGCGGCAGGCCTCCTGTGGCTTGCCCGCCAATTTCAGCAGCAGGGCCCGCTCGTTGCGGGGTTGCGGGTGTTCAGGGAAGGCCTCCACTACGGCATCGCAGTGCTTGAGCAAGGCCGGCAACCGATCAAGGTTGACGTTGCGTAGGCAGTCATCAACCTTGGTTTGACTCTGGCCGGGCTCGGGTGGAGCGCTGCAGCTGCTGAGGACGAGCCAGAGCAGACCCGCCCCCAGGGATGGCGGTAGCCAGGAGCGGGTGCGGGTTGCCATCAGCCTCAGTAGGCGTAGCGGTTCGAGCTGCCGCTGGCGCCGGTGTCACTGGTGATGCCGGCGCTGGTGCTGGTGCGGTTGGTGCTGTCGGGGTGGGTGGACTGGCTCTTCTCTTCGTTGGTGTCCACCGCCTTGACGTAGAGATCGCCCAGGTAGCGACCGCAGTCGTTGAATTTGCCGGGATCGGCGACGACGGCTTCGGTGATCATCACCGCGGCGTGCTCAGGCGAGGTCTTGAAGACCGAGGCGCTCTGACGCTTGATGACCGCGTAGGCCGCTTTCCAGCTCACTTCGTGGTTGTTGCCGCTGCTGCGCATGAAGCAATAGATCTGTGCTCCTTTGGCACCGGTTTCATTGCCGGCCAGAGCGGCGGTCGGCAGCGCAGACCAGCCCAGGGCAGCAAGCGGAAGGGCTGCAGCCAGCCGAAGCAGCCGGCCGTTGAGGGACAGGGAAAGACGCATGCCGAAGCAGGGGAATGGGTCCCACCGTATCGATCGTTTCCCCCTGGATCCAGGTGCCGATCAATCAGCTGGCAGGCGGCGGCAGGTCCCCGTGGCCCAGGAGCAGCCTGACCGCCAGCGGCAGCACCAGCAGCACCGTGATCAAGCGGACGGCGTGAAGGGCAGCAACGGCCGCACCGACTCCGAATTCGGCGCCCACCAGACTCATGCCGCTGATTCCCCCTGGTGCGGCTCCCAAGAGGGCGATGAGCGGGTCCATTCCCAGCAGACGGCTGCACCAGAGCCCCACCACCAGGCCGGTCATCACCAGGGTGAGCGTGATCAAGAGGGCCGGCCGCCAGAGCTGCTTGAGCTCGCTGAAGGCCGTCGCTGTTAATCCGGTGCCGATGACGGTTCCGATGCCAATTTCCAGGGCAGTCCGGGTGCCTGCGGGCCAGTTGGCGGCCTCGAGCTTGCCGCTCATGCTCAGCAGTCCCGCTCCCAGCAGCGCGCCAGCGAGGGGTGCGGCGGGGATCCCCGTGCGCAGCGCCAGCAAACCGCCGCCAATGCCCGCCAGGACATAGGCCAGCAGGTGGAGGCTTGATGGCATCGCCGGGCTGCCCTGGAATGCCTTCAGTCTGCTTGGCCGCTTGGGCTTGAGAACTGCCCAGGGCTGTGGTGTTATCGGGCGAGTTGAACCCTGTCCATGGCTGGCGAATCGGTCTCGTTTCGCATCACGCGCACCACAGAGGACCTCGCTCAGACCGTCGCGGCCCTCTCGCAGCGGCTGGTGAAGTTGGAGCAGCGCCTCAATGCGATGGAGCTGCAACTGGACCAGGTCTCCTTTGTTGAGACGCCTGATCCTGAGGAGCTGAGCCGTCTCGACCATGTGGAGACGCTGTTGGCCGACTGCCGCAGCCTC
The DNA here is from genome assembly GCF_017859255.1 of Vulcanococcus sp. DEBay_Sum29NL08_54. Classification (NCBI taxonomy): domain Bacteria; kingdom Bacillati; phylum Cyanobacteriota; class Cyanophyceae; order Synechococcales; family Synechococcaceae; genus Vulcanococcus; species Vulcanococcus sp. DEBay_Sum29NL08_54. The sequence goes on along the minus strand of NZ_JAFMNJ010000003.1, from coordinate 37,819 downwards.
CTGCAGGACGGCGTGAGCGAGGAGGAGGTCCCTGCGTCGGTGAATCCTCACGAGGATGAGTTCATGGCTGCATGACCCCTTGCGCCGGGGGCACAATGGAAAGAAAGCGAACCATGGCCTTCTCCAACAGCCATCGCTCTGTTCCCGTTGCCCCTGCCGCCTCGGGTACACCTGCCTGCGCCAGCCGTTCTTTTGCTGAGGGCGGCCATCAGCTCGAGAAACTCGAGTTCGCCCTCGCCGTCGCCATCACCCGTGGTGATGCTTCAAGAGTGAGGCAACTGCGTGATCAGATCGCAGCACTGGGCGGCAATCGCGAGGAACCGGGCACCTAAAACCACTCGGCCGATCCGTTTCAGTTGTGTCAGGGCAGCCCCACCGTTCGGGGTCGCTTCAACGTGGCGACTAATATTTATTCAGGCAAGATCAAATAAATGCAAGCCAGCCAGCAGGCACCTGTAGCCGAGCGACGAGACGATTTGATGCGTGCAGCCGCCGCTTTTTCGGCTTCGGCTGAGCAGGCCGCATCCAGCGGTGAAATTGAACAGTCAGCGCGCGATATTCTCCGTTCCCTCGATTGCGAGCGCCGCGCAGGAAGCGTGGGGCCGCAGGTGATGCAGCTGATTAAGCCCAGAAACTAATTCTCAAGCGGATGACCGGGCTCGAACCGGCGACGTTCAGCTTGGGAAGCTGACATTCTACCACTGAATTACATCCGCAATTTGATAGTCAAAAGCCGTGATCAAGGCTTTTCTCTATCCCAATCAACCTAGCAAGGGAGCCCTGCTGAAGGGGCTCCCCTGTGGTCGCCTGCTTCAGCTGGCCAGGGCGGCTGCGCAGGCTGCCACGCCAGAACCAGGGGTCCCCTTGTGCAGTCCGAGTTCCTGCAGGGTGGCTTCAATCGCTGCGACGGCGGTCAGCACATCGCGATCGCAAACGAAGCCCAGGTGGCCGATGCGGAAGACCTTGCCCTTGAGGTGGTCTTGGCCACCGGCCAGAAGGATGTCAAAGCGATCCTTGACCTTCTTGCGAAGGGTCTCGGCATCGATCCCCTCGGGAGCCACGGCGGTGATGGCCGGGCTGCCGCAGCCTTCGGCGGCATAGAGGGGCAGGCCGATGGCCTTCATGCCCGCTTGGGCGGCGGCGCGATGACGAGCATGGCGGGCAAAGATGCCCTCGAGCCCTTCGGCCTGCATCATCTCGAGCGCCGCTTCCAGGGCGAAGTAGAGGTTGATCGCCGGGGTGAAGGGGTTGCTGTTGGCTTGCGCCGATTTCCGGTACTTGCCCAGATCCAGATAGAACTTCGGCAGGTCGGAGCGGCCGTAGGCCTCCCAGGCCTTGTCGCTCATGGCCACGAAGGCCAGACCCGGGGGCATCATGTAGCCCTTCTGGGACCCGGATCCGATGATGTCGATCCCCCAGGCGTCCATGGGCACGTTGCAGGCGCCGAGGCTGGTGACGCAGTCAGCGATCGTCAGCGCTGTGCCATGGGCTTTGACGTGCTTGGCGATGGTCTCGAGGTCATTGATGACCCCGGTGGAGGTTTCCGAGTGGGTCAGGATCACGGCCTTGATCGCCTTGCTGGAGTCGGCCTCCAGGGCGGCACGGAATGCCTCGGGATCCAACGGGGAGCCCCACTCCGCCTTGATCACCTCCACCTCCAGGCCGTAGGCCTGAGCCACCTTCACCCAGCGCTCGCCAAATTTGCCGTTATCGCCGCAGAGGACCTTGTCCCCTTTGCTCAGCACATTGATGATTCCGGCTTCCATGGCGGCGGTGCCGCTGCCGGTGATCACCAGAACGTCATTGCTGGTTTGATGCAGCCACTTGAGTTGGGCGGTGGTGCGCTCAACGATTTTCTGGAAGTCCGCGCTGCGGTGTCCAATGGGGTGACGCCCCATGGACTGCAGGACGCTTTCCGGCACCGGTGTGGGGCCGGGGATCATCAGAGTCAGCTTGTCCTGCATGGTGGGTGAGCCGGGGCGATCGCTGCCCGTTGGATCAGCAGCGCAATCGACCAACATAAAAAACGGACCTCACCCTTCCCTGGCCCATGGCTGAGTGCGGCTACACCCTGCCGGTCTGGGTTGCGGCTGCAGCGGTCGCGGCGGTTCGAGAGTTGCTTGGCCAGCCTTTTCAAGCGCAGGTTCCGCTCCTGCTGGATCCAGAAGCGGGCCTTGAAGCCACGGCGATTCCGGTCCAGGCCGCCGCACGGTTGGGCCCGGGGCGGGCCTTGGCCACCAGTTGCTGTGACCCCGGAGAGGTGCTGGACCTCACCCGCGGCCTGCAGGTTTGGGTGGAGGCCAGTTGGACGGATGCTGAGGGGGAACAGCCTTGGCTGGAGTTGCTGGCTGGGGAGGGTGTGGGTGTGCACGCGGCCTCCGGCGAGGCCTGCCTCTCGGCCTATGCCAGGCAATTGCTCGAGAGCAACCTTCGCCCGCTCCTGCTGGATCGCCGGGGTTTGCGGCTGACGCTCACCTTCCCGGAGGGGCGCCAACGGGCGGCGCGCACCAGCAATGCGGCCTTTGGTGTGGTGGATGGTTTGGCCCTGATTGGGACCCAGGCCCTGGTGCAGCGCAGTGCCGCGCCTGATCAACTGGACCAGGCCCGTCAGGAGTTGGCGCGTCGCAGTCAGGAGCCGGGCTGGAGCGGCGATCTGGTGCTCGTCTTGGGGGAAAACGGGCTGGATCTGGCCCCGCAGCAGGGGCTGCCTCCTGGCCTGTTGCTCAAGGCTGGCAACTGGATTGGGCCGCTGCTGGTGGCTGCCGCTGAGGCAGGGGTCAGGCGCCTGCTCTTGTTTGGCTACCAGGGCAAGTTGATCAAGCTGGCGGGGGGCATCTTTCACACCCATCACCATCTGGCCGATGGACGGTTGGAGATCCTGGCGGCCCAGGCGGCCCAGCACGGGTGTTCCCTGGAGCAGATCCGGCTGCTTCTAGAGGCGGCCAGCGTTGATCAGGCCATCGCTGCGTTGGCCGAGCGTGATTCCGCCCTGGCCACTGGCTTGCAGCAGCGCTTGGCCGCCGTGATTGAGCAGCGGGCAGGGGCCTACCTGGCCAAGCACCATGACGCGGCTCCCCAGCTTGGGGCTGTCCTGTTTGATCGCAGCCGCAGCATCTGTGCCTGCGGCCCGGTCGGGGCTGCGCTGCTGGAGGGCTTTCGGGCCTGAGATCTAGGGTGATCTGAATGCCTGGGCCACAGCTGCTGGCCGCTCCATGTCAGACGTGACTCCAACCTCAATCGGTGAAACCAATCGTCATCCGGCGATTGTGATCCTTGATTTTGGTTCTCAATATTCCGAGCTGATCGCCCGTCGGGTCAGGGAAACCGAGGTGTATTCCCTGGTGATGGGGTACTCCACCAGCGCGGCTGAATTGAAGGCGCTGAATCCCAAGGGGATCATCCTGAGTGGTGGTCCCAGCTCGGTGTATGCCGAGCACGCCCCGAAGTGCGATCCAGAGATTTGGGATCTGGGCATTCCGGTCCTGGGGGTTTGCTACGGCATGCAGCTGATGGTGCAGCAGCTGGGCGGCTCTGTGGTGGCTGCCGGCCGCGCCGAGTACGGCAAGGCACCTTTATTTGTCGACGACCCCACCGACCTGCTCACCAACGTCGACGAGGGCTCGACGATGTGGATGAGCCATGGCGACTCCGTCGAGCGCTTGCCCGAAGGCTTCGTCCGTCTGGCCCACACCGAGAACACGCCTGAGGCCGCCGTCGCGGATCACCAGCGGCGTCTCTACGGCGTTCAGTTCCACCCCGAAGTGGTCCATTCCGAATGCGGAATGGCCCTGATTCGCAACTTCGTCTATCACGTTTGCGGCTGCCTGCCGGATTGGACGACGGCCGCCTTCATCGATGAGGCGGTGGCGGATGTGCGCCGTCAGGTTGGCGATAAGCGCGTCTTGCTCGCTCTCTCCGGTGGTGTCGACTCCTCCACCCTCGCCTTTCTCTTGCACAAGGCGATCGGTGATCAGTTGACCTGCATGTTCATTGATCAGGGCTTCATGCGTAAAGGGGAGCCTGAATTCCTCATGGACTTCTTCGACAAGAAGTTCCACATCAGGGTCGAATACATCAACGCCCGTGAGCGCTTCATCAACAAACTCGCTGGGGTCACCGATCCCGAGGAGAAGCGCAAGCTGATTGGCACCGAATTCATTCGGGTTTTCGAGGAAGAGAGCAAGCGCCTTGGGCCCTTTGATTACCTCGCCCAGGGAACTCTGTATCCCGATGTGATCGAGAGCGCTGGCACCAACGTCGATCCCAAAACGGGCGAGCGGGTGGCGGTGAAGATCAAGAGCCACCACAACGTGGGCGGCTTGCCGAAGGATCTCCAGTTCAAGTTGGTGGAGCCCCTCCGGCGTCTGTTTAAAGACGAGGTCCGCAAGGTGGGCCGGACACTGGGACTTCCCGAGGAGATCGTCGGCCGCCACCCCTTCCCCGGTCCTGGCCTGGCGATCCGCATCCTCGGTGAGGTGACGGACGACAAGCTCGACATCCTGCGCGATGCCGATCTGGTGGTGCGCGAAGAGATCAAAAACGCTGGTCTCTATCACGACATCTGGCAGGCCTTCGCGGTGCTGCTGCCGGTGCGCAGTGTTGGTGTGATGGGTGACAAGCGCACCTATGCCTTCCCCATTGTTCTGCGCTGTGTCTCCTCTGAAGACGGCATGACGGCGGATTGGTCCCGCTTGCCCTACGACCTGCTGGAGAAGATCTCCAACCGGATCGTGAATGAGGTGAAGGGCGTGAACCGGGTGGTGCTCGACATCACCAGCAAGCCCCCCGGCACCATCGAGTGGGAATAATTCCCACCCCTTGAGCCATGGCCTAGGCCGGGTGACTCCGTTACCCTCGGGTCCCCCGGCCTAGGAGCCTTGACTGCCGCCCCACAGCAGGACATCCAGCTGCAGCGCCGCCTTCAGCAGGACAGCATTCAGCTGGCAGGGAAGGTGGTGTATCTGAATCCCTTCCTTTATTGGCGCCGTTTTGACGCCAATACCGATCGCTGGCTGCGGGAACCGGGTCAGCTGGCGGAGGATCAGATCACGACCAACCGGGTGCGCTTCTACCCCGAGTTGGATTGGGAGCTGCTCAACGAGACCGACCGTGCCGTGAAGGACGGGGCTGTTGAGATGTTCCTCAAGAGCCTGGAGCTGATCAGCACCTTTAACCCTGAGCTCACCCCCGGCCAGCTGCTGGAGGTGGAGCGCAAGATGGCCGTCACCAAGAAGAAGGCCTTTGAGCGTTGGGTCTCCAAGTCGCTCAAGCGTCGTCTGCAGCAGGAGGCCAGCGAGCGCCGTCGCTTCGATCGCGAACGCCTGATCCGTGACTGGAGCGAGTGGATGGTGCTGCCGGTGACGCGGCAGGCTTTGCTTCCCCTCTCGGCCTTGATGGTGATCGCGGTGGGTGCGGGCTGGTGGCTTGGCTCCCAGCAGTTCTGCCGTCAGCAGATCGTCCAGCCGGCCATCTCGCGCAGCGCGGGCTAGGCCAGCCAGATCGGGGATCAGGCGCCAGACTGGGCGCACTCAATGCCTCACTTCATGGGTTCCGACCCCCTCGACAGCCTGCGTTTGACCCTGATGCAGGAGGTCCTGCCGGTCGGGATGGCTGCGGTCGAGCGGGCCAAGCGTGGTGGCGCCCGTGATCTGGCTGATGCACTCTCCAAGGGTCCAGAGGGCCTCACGGAGCTCCGGGAGGAAGGGGCAGAGGCGGCCCGTCAGGTTCGTGAGCGTCTCGATCGGATCCAGCCTGGTTTGGGGAATCCGGTGATGAAGGTGCAGGTCACGGACGTGCCGGTGGAGCCGGCCCTGGCGAAGGATGCCGGAGAGGAGGAGTTGCAGCTGGCCCTGGCACGCATCTCCGAGCGGTTGACGTTGCTGGAGCAACGGCTCACGGAAGGGAGCTGAACCATTGGCCATCGCCTCCAACCCTCACCGCAGTGCCGGGCTCCAGCGTCAGCCCGCGATTCTGCTGGGTTTGGTGCTGTTCTTCGCTTCGGCGATGGTCGTGCGTCTGGGTTGGTTGCAGCTGCTCCATGGCAGCGAAAACCGGGAGCGCGCTGACGAGAACCGCATCCGCTTGCTGGCGCGTAACCCCGTCCGTGGCCGGATCTTGGACCGCCATGGACAGGTCCTGGTCTCGAGCCGCCTGATCTACAGCCTGTATCTGCAGCCCAAGGATCTGCCGAAGGGTTCCTGGCCAGCTCTGCGGGAGCGGCTGAGCGCTCTGATGAACATCCCCCAGAAGCAACTGGAGCAGCGCAAGCGTCGCGGTCCCGGCAAGCAGGAATACCGCATTGAGCTCGCCAGTGAACTGACGCCGGAGCAGGTCCTGCGCTTCCGGGAGCAGGCCGGCGACCTGCGGGGAGCCCAGGTGGATCTGGATGTGGTGCGCAGCTACCCCCACGGCTCACTTGGGGCCCACACCTTGGGCTACACCCAGCCCATCACTGAGCAGGAATACAAGGTTCTGGCCAAGCGGGGCTACAAGATCCGCGATCGCATTGGCCGCATTGGTGTGGAGGCCGCCTATGAGCAACACCTGCGGGGCACCTGGGGCGGCCAGATGGTCGAGGTCAACGCCATGGGTGAGATCCAGCGCGTCCTCGGCGATCGCCCCTCCAAGGCCGGCAAGGACTTGGTGGTCACGCTTGATCTCCCGCTGCAGCGGGCGGCTGAGGCGGCCCTGAAGGGCAAGCCCGGCGGCGCCATCGTTGCCCTGAATCCCAGGACCGGGGCGATCTTGGCCTTGGCCAGTCGCCCCAATTTCGATCCCAACTTCTTCTCCAAGACCGTCACGACCCAGCGGGAGTACGACGCCCTCTTTGCCTCTCCCTCTAAGCCTCTCTTCAGCCGGGCGATGAATGCCTATGACCCCGGCAGCACCTGGAAGCCGGTGACGGCCTTCGCCGGGATGGCCTCGGGCAAGTTTCCGGCGAACACCAAGCTGATGACCCGCGGCTGCATCACCTACGGCGGGCACTGTTTCCCGGACCACAACGGTGCCGGCTTTGGCCTGATCGGCTATGAGGATGCCCTGCGCTTCTCAAGCAACACCTTCTATTACCAAGTCGGTGTTGGGGTGGGCTCGATGCCCCTCTATGACGCCGCGGTGAAGTTGGGATTCACGAAGCCCACGGGCATTGAGATCGGCTACGAGGAAAGCACCGGTCTGGTGGGCAATGAGCAGTGGGCCGCCAAGGGACGCACCTGGGGTAAGCCCGGCACCACCCCTTGGATCCCCGAGGACATGGCGAGCATGTCGATTGGCCAGTCGGTGGTCCAGGTCACCCCTTTGCAGTTGGCTCGGGCCTACGCCGTCTTTGCCAATGGCGGTTATCTGATCACCCCCCACTTGGTTGATCGCGGTTTGGATTGGACCGCTCCGCCTCGCCGCACCAAGGTGGACATCAAGCCCTCGACCCTGGCCACGATCAACCGCGGCTTGCGCAAGGTGGTTCAGGAGGGCACGGGCTATGCCATGAACCAGGCGGCGGAGTTGCCGCCCGTGGCGGGCAAGACCGGAACCGCCGAGGACAGCACAGGTGGCCCTGACCACGCCTGGTTTGCCTGTTTTGCCCCGTATCCCAACGGCGAGATTGTCGTGGTCGCCTTTGCCCAGAACACCCCTGGCGGTGGTTCAGTGCATGCCTTGCCCATGGCCCGCCAGGTGCTGCAGGTCTGGGCCCAGCAACGCAGCCGCTAGGCGAGGCTTGGTGCTGGTGCGTTGAGCACCTGGCGGTAGTAGCCACGCAGCTGCTCGGTGGCACCGGCCCAACCCCAGCGCTCGGCCTCTTCTCGGGCGTTGCGGCGCAGCTGTTCCCGCTGTCCTGGATCTCCGAGGAGCCGTTGGGTGGCGGCGCTCAGGCTTCCGGCCCCGCCATCGGCTCCATCGGGTTCATAGAGGCAGCCATTGACTCCATCGCTGACGATGTCCGGGATCCCGCCGCGGTTCGCTCCGACCACGGGGCAGCCCGCCGCCATTGCTTCGAGCAGCACCAACCCCAGGGTCTCGGTGCTGCTGGGGAAGAGGAAGGCATCGGCGCTGGCGTAGGCGCTGGCCAGCTCTTCACCGGCGAGATAGCCCACGAAGTGGGTGGCACTGCCGGCGAACAAGGTCTCGAGTTGTTGGCGATAGGGGCCATCTCCCACCAGCGCCAGGCGTGCATCGGGCATCGCATCGAGGACGGGGCGAATGCGCTCGATCTGCTTTTCGGCCGACAGGCGTCCGATGTAGAGCAGCAGCTTGCCGGTGTCGCTGCGGCCCGCCAGGAGACGATCGCGCATGGCCTGGCTGCGCAGCTCGGGCCGGAAGAGATCGGTGTCGACCCCCCGTTGCCAAAGATCCGTGTGCTGGATGCCCTTCTCACTCAGCTCGGCCACCATCGCGGTGGAGGTGCAGAGGTTCAGCTGAGCCTGGTTGTGGGCCATTTTCAGCAGCTCCCAGAGCACCGGCTCGAGCATGCCCAGGCCGTAGTGCTCCAGGTATTTGGGTAGGTGCGTGTGATAACTCGCCACCAGGGGATACCCCTTGGTCTTGGCGAGCCAGATTCCCCCCAGGCCGAGCACGGCAGGGTTGACGACGTGCACCAGATCAGGGGCAAAGGCCTCCAGCGCGTCGGAGACCGACGGCCTTGGCAACGCCAACTTCAGTTCTGGGTAGAGCGGGAGGGGCATGGCCGGAACCCCCACCACCTGGGCCCCCATGTAGGACTCAGGCGCCCCCTCAGGGCAGAAGATCATGACCTCGTCACCGGCCGCAACAAGGTGCTGCACCGTTTTGGTGAGCCGGGTCACGATCCCATCAACCTTCGGCAGGAAGGTCTCGGTGAAGAGGGCGATTTTCAAGGCAATCAGGTGGCCTTAATGGCTTGCTCCTGGGTCTTGGTCCAGGCGGAGGTGCAGAGGATGCGGTTGCGGTCGCAGCGATCGGCGTAGCGGGTGGCGATCTCCACCACTTCCTTCAGCAGACCGTCATCCAGGGTGGTGGGGTTGAGGCCCAGCTCGATGAAGCAGCGGTTATCAACGATCAGGTCGTTTTCCACCGCCTCGTTGCGGGGGTTGGGGAGGTTGTTGACCTGGGCTCCGGTCAGGGCGGCGACTTTCTTGGCGAGCTCACCCACCTGATGGCTTTCGGTCATCTGGTTGAAGATCTTCACCCGCTCTCCCTTGCTGGGGGGGTTCTCCAGGGCCAGCTGGACGCACTTCACCGAGTCACGGATGTGGATGAAGGCGCGGGTCTGGCCGCCGGTGCCGTGCACGGTTAGGGGATAGCCGATGGCCGCCTGCATCAAGAAGCGGTTGAGCACCGTGCCGTAGTCGCCGTCGTAGTCGAAGCGGTTGGTCAGGCGCGGGTCGCGGTCGGTGGCTTCGGTGTTGGTGCCCCAGACGATGCCCTGGTGCAGGTCGGTGATGCGGACCTGGTCGTTTTTGTTGTAGTAGAGGAAGAGCAGCTGATCCAGCGTCTTGGTCATGTGATAGACGCTGCCCGGGCTGGCCGGGTGGAGGATTTCCTCCTCGAAGCGGCTGCCATCGGGCTGGGGCACCTCCACCTTCAGGTAGCCCTCGGGGATGGTGGCGCCGCGGTGGGAGCCATAGCCATAGACGCCCATGGTGCCCAGGTGCACGACATGGCAATCGAGGCCGGTCTCAACGATGGCGGCCAGCAGGTTGTGGGTGCCGTTGACGTTGTTGTCGACGGTGTAGCGCTTGGTGGCGCTGCTCTTCATCGAGTAGGGCGCAGCCCGCTGCTCGGCGAAGTGCACCACGGAGTCGGGTCGCTCAGCCAGCAGCAGATCCACCAAACGCTGGTACTCATGGGCGATGTCCATGTGCACGAAGCGCATGGGCTTGCCGCCGATCTCCTCCCAGGCCTTCAGCCGCTCGCCAATGCTGGTGATGGGAGTCAGGGACTCCACTTCCAGGTCAATATCGATCTTGCGGCGGCTCAGGTTGTCGACGATGACCACATCGTGGCCCTGGTCGGCCAGGTTCACGGCACAAGGCCAGCCACAGAAGCCGTCACCGCCGAGAACGAAAACCTTCACCGCTGGACTCCTGCTGAACGAGCATTTGCTCCGTCAGGGCAAGCTACTACAGGGATTCAGCTGATTCCTACCGCAACGGCCATCATCAGGATCACCAACAGAGCGCCGCCGATCAGGAGCACTTTGCTGTTGGCGCCACGGGCTTCACCGGCCTCGATCACCTCCATCCGGGGCTCCCGGGCGAAGGCATTGAGCCTGCCGCCGTCCTCTTCTGTGACCTGCATCGCATGGGCAAGTGGTTGAGGCGACAGTACGGACGAAGTCGGGACTTGACTCGCACCTGTGCGGAAGCTTTATGTGCCGACCCGTCCGCCCGTGGGGGAACTGGGGTTGGCCTCGCCGCGGATGGGCAGACGGCCGGCATGAAAGGCGGTGCGCCCGGCTTCGCAGGCCATGGCCATCGCCCGGGCCATGGCCGCTGGATTCCCAGCTAGGGCGATGGCGCTGTTGATGAGCAGCGCATCGGCTCCCATTTCCATCGCTTGGGCGGCTTCGCTTGGAACCCCCAGGCCGGCATCGACGACGACCGGAACCGAAGCGTTCTCGATGATCAGGGCGATGTTGGCGGCATTGCGGATGCCTTGACCGGAACCAATCGGTGAGCCCAGGGGCATGACCGTCGCGCAGCCGGCCTCCTCCAGCCGTTTGGCCAAGAGGGGATCGGCATTGATATAGGGAAGAACGGTGAAGCCCTCCTTCACCAGCTGTTCCGCGGCCTCCAGGGTCCCGATTGGATCGGGCAGCAGGTGTTTGGAGTCGGGGATCACCTCCAGCTTGACGAAGGTGTTGTCCTCTTGTCCGGCCAACTTCGCGAGTTCTCGCCCCAGTCGGGCCACGCGAATGGCTTCCTCGGCGGTGGCACAGCCGGCGGTGTTGGGGAGCATCCAGATTCGACTCCAATCCACCGCTTCCATCAGGCCCTCATGGCCGGCGGCTTGGGACTGCACCCGTCGCACGGCCACGGTGACGATCTCGCAGGCGCTTGATTCGAGGCTGGCCTGCATGGCCTGCAGGCTGGGGTACTTACCCGTGCCCGTCATCAAACGGCTGCGGAAGCGTCGCCCGCCGATGATCAGGTCGTCAGCGTGCAGCGGCTCTGCAGACACAGGGATGTGATCAGCTGTGTTGAGACCGTACCGCGCAGCCCTGTCGTCCTTAGCGTGGGGCCACTTGATGGCGCCACCGTGATCCCTTTGCTGTTGGCTGCAGTCCCGCTGACCACCGAGGCCATTGCTCCCAGTCAGAGCACTCCATACGAGGAAAACTTCGGCATGGCGGCCACCGTCCGCCAATTTGATCCGGTCGCGCGTGCGGCGCAGTTGGTGCAGGAGCTGCCTCGGATTTGGTCGGGTAGCTACACGCCTTTTGGCACCGCTCAAGCGGCCAGCGCACGGTTGACCCTTTCGTCGCTGAGGGCCTTAGGGCAAATGGTGGATGTCCGAGGCGAGATCACCCTTGGGTCCTCCACCATTCCTGTGCAAGGCAACTTGAATGCGGCGTCGGATCAACTGGACTTGTTGCTGCTTGGGAATTACCCCAGCGCAGATCTCCAGGACGGCGGCTCGTTCGCGGGTCTGCAGGGCTTCACCTTGTCTGGATGGTCTGCCCCTCGGCTGACCAACCCTGGAGGACAACTCGTGATGACTCCGGAGACCAGCGCCGCTCCTGCGATTCGCGGCCTGTGGTGATTTAGGCGGCCGTGCGCTCCAGGCGCTTGAGCCGACGCTTTGCTGTTTTGTTGGCGGCGTCGAGCTCGAGCACCTTGGCGTAGGTCTCTTTGGCCTCGTCGCTTTTCTGTTGCTTTTCCAGCGCGAAGGCCAGGTTGTTGAGGGCGACGGGGTAGTCCGACTTGGCCCGCAGGGCTGCGCGGTAGTGCTTGATCGCGCCGCTGTAATTGCTTTGGGCCGCCAGGGCAAAGCCCAGGGCGTTTTCGATCAGGGCCTGGGCCTCGCTGGGTTCGCCGCTGGCTCGCTTGGCGGCGAGCTTCAGGTTTTCCGTGGCTTGCCCGTAGAGGCGTTTGCGCAGCTGGACTGAGGCCAATTCGTAGAGGTCGCCGGCACTCTTGTCGCCGGCCTTGGCCTGGGCTTCGAGGCGTGCCAGGGCGGACTCGTCGCGGCGGACCCGCAGGATCTGCCGTGCGACGAGCACCGCAGCGGTGCCGAGCAACAACAAAAGCCCAATCAGGTAGGCCTGTGGGAGTGAAACATCCATGGACCGACCGGACTGGGCTTAGTTGTGATTGAAGGGGGCGTTCAGCTCTTGGCGGCGCCCACGACAGTGGCGAAGCTGGTGGGATCCAGCACGGCCAGCTGGGCCAGCATCTTGCGGTTCAGCTGCACGTCAGCCTTCTTCAGGCCACCGATCAGACGGCTGTAGCTCAGGCCATTCAGGCGAGCAGCAGCGTTGATACGGGCGATCCAAAGACGACGGAAGTCGCGCTTGCGGCGGCGACGGTCGCGGTAGGCGTTGCAGAGCGCCTTCATCACCCGCTGGTTGGCGGTCCGGAACAGGGTGCCGTTGCCACCACGGAAGCCACGCGCAAGGCGAAGGATCTTGTTGCGGCGTTTACGGGCGACGTTGCCCCTCTTAACGCGGGCCATGAATAGTTCTCAGTGAATGTTGAAACTGCTGTGAGGTGAAGCGATCAGCTGTAAGGGAGCATGGCCTTCACGTTGTCCGCATCACGCTCGTCAACCACGGCCATGGTGCCGAGGAAGCGCTTGCGCTTAGGGCTCTTGTGATCGAGCAGGTGATTGCGGAAAGCGTGCCGGCGCATGAACTTCCCGGTGCCGGTCGCTTTGAACCGCTTGGCGGCTGCTTTGCGGGTCTTGAGCTTCGGCATTGTCTACGCGCTCGTGCACAAACGATGAGAGTAAGACTTCAGAGTGCCTTCCGCCAACTCCCCCTAGGGTTTGGCCTGGATCCAGTCAGGCGATGCAGCGTTCCTTGATGGCGGTCCTCGCCGCGTCCTGTCTCCTGGCGGGCTGCCAAGGAACGGATGCCCAGGCCCAGGCCCTGACCCACCGGCCAGTGCCCGCCCCGCCAAGGGTGGATGGTGCCCAGCCCGTGCTCTGGGTGGCTCTAGCGGACCATCTGGGGGCCGCGCCGCTGCAGCTGGTGGCGGCTGCTTCTGTGGTGAGGCTCAGCGATGCCTCCGGCTTTCAAGCCAGTGGCCAGCGCCTGTCCTTGCGCTGGAGACCCAAGCCGCTGAGCGAGCCGCTCACGATTCGCCGGCGGGTGCTGGGGCCGTTCTCCAGCTTTGAGACCGCTGAGCAGGCCGCCCTGGCTTGGCGTCGTCTCGGAGCGAAGGCTGTGGTCGCCCACCCCGGGGAGTGGGAGGTCTGGGCTGCCCCGGACCAGCCTGTTCCGCCGGCCTACGGCTCCAAGGTTGAAGAGAAGGTTGTCAGTGAGGTCCTGACCCTGCAGCTGGAACGGCCCGATGGCTGGAGGGATCTCCAGGGGCCTGTTCGGATTGAAGCCTCCGCTGGCCTGCGCTGGCAGGGCGGGGTCTTCCAGGGGCCCTTCCGCCTGCAGCCCGACGCCTATGGCAGTTGGACCCTGGTGGAGCAGGTGCCCTTAGAGCGCTATCTCCACGGTGTGGTGCCCCATGAGATCGGTGCTGGAGCGCCGCCTGCGGCTTTGGCTGCCCAGGCGGTGTTGGCGCGCACCTGGGCCCTGGGCAATCAGCATCGTTTTGCCCTGGATGGCTACCACCTTTGCTCGGATACCCAGTGCCAGGTCTATAGCGATCCACGCCTGGCCCGCGCGGGGGTGAAGCAGGCCATTCGATCGACCCAGGGCCAGGTGCTGACCTGGCAGGGGCAACCGATCCATGCCGTCTATCACGCCAGTAACGGAGGAGTCAGTGCAGATGAGGACGAGGCCTGGACCTTGCCCGAACTCGCCTATCTGGAGCCCGCTTTTGATCGGGCCGGAGGCCCTCCCCAGGGATTGGCTTTGCCCCTCACCCAGCGTCAGCAGGTTCGATCGGTCTTGGCGGCGACAGCGGGTGTCTATGGCCAGAACCACCCCTACTTCCGCTGGCAGCGCGTCCTCGGGCAGGACACCTTTGCCCGTGCCCTGGGTACGGGAGCGGCCGCCGTTGGATCGCCGGTGAAGCCGGTTGTTCTGGAGCGGGGCCCGAGTGGTCGCGTGGTGCGGTTGGCCCTCAGGGGGCCCCTGGGAGAAAAGGTGCTGGTGCGGGATGCCATCCGCCGCACCCTGCGTCGCTTACCCAGCACCCTCTTTGTGATTGAACCCGCCGGGGCAGGTCTTTGGCGCTTCGAGGGAGGTGGTTTTGGCCATGGCGCTGGTTTGTCTCAGGCCGGCGCCATCGATTTGGGAGGACGGGGTTGGAGCGTGAAGCAGATCCTTCGTCACTACTACCCGGGAACGGAGTTGGTTCCTCTGCCAGCCATCAAGGCTGCGAAGGGGGGCTCTTAGAGTCCGCACATCCTTGGGATCGCCATGGCCGCTGGGGGCACAGCCACAGGAGCGCGCCGACTGCAGGCCTCCCTCTTTCTCCTCTGCTGTTGCGGTGCGGCAGCGGTTCCCCATCGTCTGCCTGCCTCCCAGGCCCTCTGGCCTGCCACGGCCCTGACGCTGCTGCTGGGTCTGTACGTCCTGCGCGCTGTCTTTCTTCCAGCGCTGAGAGGTGCGAAGGCGGAAGGCCCAGCCGTCTTGGAGGCGTTGCCCGCCGTTGATCTGGTGGTGGCAGCCCGCGATGAGGAGGCCGTGATTGGTCGCTTGGTGGAGCGACTGGCCGCCCTGAGTTACCCGGCCGATCGCCTCAAGATTTGGATCGTCGATGACGGCAGCGAAGACCGCACCCCAGAGGTCCTGAGCGAGTACCAGACCCGATTTCCTCAGCTCCAGGTCCTGCGCCGTCCCCGCGATGCGGGCGGCGGCAAGTCGGGCGCTCTGAACGCGGTGCTGCCGAACCTCCAGGGGCGTTGGCTCTTGGTCCTGGATGCCGATGCCCAGTTGCAGCCGGATCTGCTGGAGCGGTTGGTTCGCTTTGCCGAGCAGGGCGGTTGGTCCGCCGTGCAGCTGCGCAAGTCCGTGGTCAATCCCGACCTCAATTGGCTGACCCGCGCCCAGGCCATGGAGATGGCCCTCGATGCCGTCATCCAGCAGGGCCGACTGTTCTCCGGCGGTGTTGTTGAGCTTCGGGGCAATGGTCAACTGCTCCAGCGGGAGGCGGTGCTCAGCTGCGAAGGCTTCAACGAAGCCACCGTCACCGATGACCTCGACTTGAGTTTCCGTCTGCTGGTGCAGCAGCAACCCGTTGCCCTGCTCTGGGATCCCCCGGTGCAAGAGGAGGCGGTGACCGCCTGGAGTGCCCTCTGGCGCCAGCGGCAACGTTGGGCCGAGGGGGGACTGCAGCGTTTCTTCGATTACTGGCCTCAGCTGACCGGAAGCGAGGTCTCTGCGGCGCGCAAGCTCGATCTGAGCTGCTTTTTTCTGCTGCAATACGCCCTGCCCGTGATGGCCGCAGCCGATGCCCTCACGGCCCTGATCACGCGCACGCCACCGCTGAGTTGGCCCCTGTCCTTTGTGGCCTTTGGCCTCTCGGGCGGAGCGATTTTGGCGGGCTGCTCCCGCCGCTCCGAAGGACCGGACCTACCCGCGATGGGCCCGATCAACCTGGCCTGGGGCATTGCCTATCTGGGCCACTGGTTCGTGGTGATTCCCTACACCACCCTCCGGATGGCGCTCCTGCCCAAGCGGCTGGTCTGGGCCAAGACCCTGCATGTAGGGGCTGAGCCTGATCAGGCCGCGGCTTGATCGTCGCTGAGTTCCGGCAGGGGATCCTGCAGGTCCACCACTTCGCCGTTGAAGAATTCGGCTAGCCGCTTGGCCTGGTCATCGATCAGCCCATGGGGTTTCCGTTCAGGCGGCGCTGCTGGTGTTGCTGCCGGTGCTGCTGACGTGGGTGCCGGAGTCGGAGCCTCAGCTGGAGCTGGAGCTGGAGCTGGAGTCTGGGGTTGGGGAGGGGTAGCAGCGGCTGGAGGTGCCTGCGGAGGCTCCGGTGGTGGCGGCGGTGTCTGAGCTTGAGGCGCGGGAACGGGCGGGGCTGGCGCTACAGGTGCTGCTGGTGCTGCGCCGGCCTCGAGAACCACCTGCCTTGGGCTGCCCAGGGCGGAGGCGACGGCTTTCTCCAGCAGGGGTAGGCGGCTCTGGACCATGGCGGTCCAGTTGCCGGCGACCTGAACGACGGCGCGCTGGCTGTCGAGGCGGGCCAGGGAGGCCTGCTGGGAGAGGAGCATGCGGGTCGAGGGCAGCTCCAGCCCCGCCAGGATCTGCTGCCAGAGGGCGGCCAGATCTGGGGTCTCCGTGCTGGTTGCCGTGACCGGTTCAGGGGCAGGAGCGGCAGCCGGCGGAGCTATGGGCTCAACGACGACGTCTGGGGCAGGCGGTGCGGGAGCCGGGGCTGCTGGTGTGGGGGCTGTCGCCTGCGGGATCGGGCGGGGACTGGTCGTGGGGACACTGGTGGCGACGGCGACGGCGGGTTCAGCCAAGAGACCCAGGAGAAGCACCTCAAGCCAGAGCCGGGGCTGCACGCTTTGGCGCAGTTGCTGTTCGCTGCCTTTGAGTTGCGCCTGCCAGCGCAGCAGGGTCGCTTTGCCGATGCTGCGGGCGAGGTCCGGCAGCTCCCCTCGGATTTGGGGCGAGAAGCTCGTGAGCTCCAGGCGATTGGGGGCAACCCCCGCGAGCACCAGATCCCGCAGCAGGCCGGCCATTCCCTGGAGCACGGCACCGGGTTCGCGGCCGCGCTCGAGCAGGTTGCGGATCGCTTCGATCACCCCCAGCGGCTCGGCCCCGGCGAGGGCCTGGGCCAGTTGCAGCAGTTCCTGCTCGGGCACGGCCCCCAGCAACTCCCAGACCGCCGTCGGTTCGACCGGCCCGGGTAGCAAGCTCAGCTGATCCAGCAGGCTTTCGGCATCCCGCAGGCCCCCCTGGGCCCGCTGGGCCACCACATGCAGGGCTTCTGGCGTGATTTGGATGTTCTCTTCCTTGGCAATCCAGCCCAGGTGTTGCTCGAGGGCATCGAGGGGAATGCGCCGGTAGTCGAAGCGTTGACAGCGGCTGAGGATCGTGGGCAGCACCCGCTGCGGGTCGGTGGTCGCCAGGACGAAGACCACCCGCGGGGGCGGCTCCTCCAGGGTCTTCAGCAGGGCGTTGAAGGCCGCGGTCGAGAGCATGTGGCACTCGTCGACCACATAGACCTTCCAGCGGGCCTGAACCGGGGCGAATCGAGAGCGTTCAATCAGCTCGCGGATGTTGTCGACCCCGGTGTTGGAGGCGGCGTCGATCTCGATGACATCGAGGGCATTGCCGTTGGCAATGGAGGTGCAGAGCTCACAGCTGCCGCAGGGCTCTGGGGTCGGGTGATCCGAGCTGAGGCAGTTGAGGGAGCGCGCCAGGATGCGGGCGCTGGAGGTTTTCCCCGTTCCTCGGGGACCACTAAAGAGGTAGGCCGGCGCAATGCGACCGGAGCGCAGGGCATTGCCCAAGGTCGCGGCGATCGCCTCTTGCCCCACAAGCTGGTCAAACCGCTGCGGGCGGTACTTGTGGTGGAGCGGTTGGTAGGCGGCCGGCATCGCTGGAGGCTACTGGCCCTCGACGCCTCTGTTCGGGTTTGAATCCTGCTGCTGATCTGTCAGGAGGCGCTCGAGCTTGGCTTCCATCTCCTCCACCTCGCTGAGCTGATCCGCCAGGGTCTGAGCAGCCAGGCGCAGTCGCTGGAATTGGGGTTGCTCAGCTCCGGCCCCCCAGCGCTCTTCGGCGCGGGACAGCTCGGACTCCAGTTTGGTTTGCAGCTTCAGCCGCAGGGCATCGAGTTGCTCCAGGCTGCGTCTGACGAGTTCGCGTCCCTTCTCCAGCTGGCTCGCCTCCAGGCGTCGCCCCTGACGCAGGAGCAGCTTGGCGCCGCTCAGGACCGCAGCAGGCATGAACTGGCCCAGGGCGAGGGCCCCCCAGCTGCCGGCCTGGAGGACCTCCTCCACCTGGGCGCTGCGATGGCGTCCGGTTTTGCACCAGTGGGCGAAGTGTTCGCAGTTGTTGAAGAGCAGGTTGTAGTTCTGCTCCCCCAGTCGCCCCATGGCTCGGCGCAGGGTTTGCCCTGCCGGCAAACAGGCCCCCTCGGGGTAGGACACCACCGTTAAGGGCTGGCCGCGGCTGAATGCGTCGAGGGGGCTGCGCAGAATCTCACGCCCCTCGAGGTAGTGGGCGACGCTGCCGTCCCCGAGGTCGATGCCGTGGTGATTGAAGAGGCCGTGCTGCCGCGGCACCTCAAGGTGATCAGCGGCAGCCACGGAGCCCTAGGCCGATTCCTGTTGCGCGGACTCGCTGCCCGGAAGAGGGAGGATCTTGGCCTGGGTGCGTTCCTCCACCAGGGCCCGGGTGACCGTGAAGGCCTTGGTGCTCTTGTCGGACGGCAGCTCGTACATCAGGTCGAGCATCAGTTCCTCGACGATCCCGCGCAACGCCCGGGCGCCGGTCTTGCGGCGGTGGGCCTCGGCGGCGATGGCTTCAACGGCCCCGGGCTCAAACTCCAGCCGCACGTCGTCCATGCTCAGCAGCGTCTGGAACTGCTTCACCAGGGCATCGCGGGGCTCGGTGAGAATCGCCTCGAGTGCGTGGTTGTCGAGGGGCTCGAGCACGGCGTTCACCGGCATGCGGCCGATGAACTCGGGGATCAGGCCGTACTTGACCAGGTCGTCGGGCTGGAGGTGGCGCAGGACCTGGGCGGCCTGTTGGTCCTTGCTCTGGCGGCCGCGGCGGCCGCCTTCGGGGATGAAGCCGATGGCGTTCCGGCCCATCCGGCGCTGGACCACGTCATCGAGGCCGACGAAGGCACCACCGCAGATGAACAGGATCTGGCTGGTGTCGATCTGAATGCAGTCTTGGTAGGGATGCTTGCGGCCCCCTTGGGGGGGGACGTTGGCCACGGTGCCCTCCAGCAGTTTCAGCAACGCCTGCTGAACGCCCTCCCCGGAGACATCGCGGGTGATCGAAGGGTTCTCGCTCTTGCGGGCGATCTTGTCGATCTCGTCGATGTAGATGATTCCGCGCTGGGCCTGGTCAACGTCCAGGTCAGCTTTCTGCAGCAACCGCAGCAGGATGTTCTCGACGTCCTCCCCGACGTAGCCGGCTTCGGTCAAGGTCGTGGCATCGGCCACGGCGAAGGGCACATCCAGTAACTCGGCCAGGGTCTGCGCCAGCAGGGTTTTGCCGCAGCCCGTGGGGCCGATCAGGAGGATGTTGCTCTTGTGCAGCTTGGTGGCGGTTTCGTTGCTCTCGCCCTTGCCGTCGCCCTGCCAGGCCAAGCGCTTGTAGTGGTTGTAGACCGCAACGGAGAGGACCTTCTTGGCTTCCTCCTGCCCCACGACCTGGGCGTCGAGGTGGGCCTTGATGTCTTGGGGTTTGGGGATTTCGGCCAGCGTCGGAGCAGGCTTGCTGGCTTTTTTGGCGGGAGCTTTGCCCTTGGCTTCCTGGGCTTGGCGGCCAGCGCCGGCGCCACCATGGCCCTCAACCAGCTCTTCGTCGAGGATCTCGTTGCAGAGATCGATGCACTCGTCGCAGATGTAGACGCCAGGGCCGGCGATCAGTTTGCGCACCTGGTCTTGCGACTTCCCGCAGAAAGAGCACTTCAGGTGGGCGTCGAACTTGGCCATCGGGCAAGGGCTGTGGCGGCGTTGAGCGGGAGGGCTTCGGGGCGGTGTCCCGAAACTTCAGGATCGGTGCGATCCAGCGCTTCGTCAGCCGTCCTTAAGGATCAAACCGGGGTCGTATCGGTGACGACACGATCGATCAGGCCGTATTGAACCGCTTCTGCCGGGGAAAGGAAGTAGTCGCGGTCGGTGTCTTCAGCGATTTTCTCCAGGGGTTGGCCGGTGTGTTCGGACATCAGGCCGTTGAGGGTCTCCTTCAAATAGAGAATTTCCTTGGCCTGGATTTCGATGTCGACAGCCTGTCCCTGGGCTCCGCCAAGGGGTTGGTGGATCATGATCCGCGCGTTCGGGAGCGCCAGGCGCTTGCCCTTGGTGCCGCCGGAGAGCAGAAAAGCTCCCATGGAGGCGGCCAGGCCGTAGCAGATGGTGACGACGTCGGGCGCGACCTGCTGCATGGTGTCGTAGATCGCCAGACCCGCTGTCACTGATCCCCCAGGGGAGTTGACGTAGATCTGAATGTCTTTCTCGGGGTCCTCTGCCTCGAGAAACAGAAGCTGGGCAACCATGGCGTCGGCCACCTGGTCATCAATGCCGCTGCCCAGAAAGATGATGCGTTCCCGCAGCAGACGGGAATAGATGTCAAAGGCCCGATCGCCTCGGCCGGATTGCTCAACCACGGTGGGGAGCACACCCGGTGCGGCGGTCGGACCAGTGACGATCGAGGATTGGGGCCCTTGGCCCAGCCAGCGGTTCTGGATTGGGTGAGGAGTGCTGGCGTTGATCACTCGGCCGGACTGGAGTCAGTCCGGCCAATCTATGGGGATCAGGCCTCGGTGGTGGCCGCCTCGGCGTCGTCGGCCTTGGCTTTTTTCTTCGCAGCCGGCTTGGCTTTGGCCTTGGGCTTCTCCTCGGAGGCCTCAGCCGCCTTCTCCGTGACGGTGGAGTTGCTCTCGAGCCAGCCCAGGAGCTTCTCGCGCATCAGATCCTCCTGAACCGCTTGGCGCAGACGGTTGGGATCAATCCGGGAGCTGTCGCTGAAGCCCCGGCTCAGTTCCTTGACCTTGGCGTCGATCTCGCTGGCTTCCAGTTCCAATTTCTCGGCCGCGGCGAGGGCCTTGAGGGCCAGGCTGCGCTTGAGGCGCTCCTCGGCTTCAGGGCGGGAGCTTTCGCGCAGGCTTTGGATCAGCTGAGGGGTGAAGAGCTTTTTGACGTCCATCCCTTGCTGGGCCAGTTGGCCAGCGGTTTGCTCCAGGAGGGTGACGATTTCCTCTTGGACGAGGGTCTCGGGCAGTTCCACCTCCAGTTGCTCCACCAGGGCGGCGAGCAGGGCGTCGTGGCGGTTGGACTGGTGGCGGCGCTCGGCGTCTTCCTTCAGCCGGGTCTCCAGATCGCTGCGCAGTTCGGCCAGGGTTTCTTTGTCGCTGGCCTGCTGGGCGAAGGCGTCATCGAGGGCCGGCAGCTCACGGCTCTTCAGCTCGCTCAGGGTGATGTCGAAGCTGGCTTTGCGGCCGGCTGCATCCTCCTGGGCGTAATCCTCGGGGAACTCGCACTTGATGGTTTTGCTGTCGCCAGCCTTCATGCCGATCACCCCTTCCACGAAGCCGGGGATCATGCGGCCCTCTTCCAGTTCCACCTCCATGGCGTCGCCGCTTCCGCCTTCGATGGCTTCGCCGTTGTCGCTGTAGGTGCCCTTGAAGCTCAGGACCGCCACATCACCGGCGGCCGCGGCGCGGCCTTCGACCGGCACCAGGGTGGCCATCTGACGGCGGGACTGCTCGATCAGCTCATCGACGCGAGCTGGATCGAAGCTCACGGATTCAGCTTCAGCCTTCAGACCTTTGGTGCTTTTGAGCTTCGGAGTGGGCTCCACATCCATCTCAAGGGTCAAGGTCAGTTCTTGACCGGGCTCAAAGCGCTCGAGCAGGGACTCGAAGCCACCGTCCAGGGCGGGTTGGCCGATGGCGGGGATCTCGGCTTGCTTCAGGGCGTCCTTGAAAACGCTGTCGACCAGAGACTCCAGGGCAGTGGCCCGAATCTGCAGGGGGCCGATTTGCTGCATCAGCACAGCGCGGGGCACCTTGCCCTTGCGGAAGCCGGGGAGTTTCACGCTGCGGCTCAGCTTCTCGACAGCCGCGTTGTGGCTCCCTTGGGTGCGTTCACCAGGAACGGCGATCTCGATGGCCATCCGGCTGCCGGGACGGGCGCTGGTGCTCAGCTTCAGGTCTGCCTGTTTGGCAGTGGCTTTACTGGCGGTGCTAGCGGCAGGGCTCATGGATGTGATCGAGACGGCGGGCCGATGGGTCGGCTGGGGCAGCCCACGATCCTAATTAGTCACCTGTGACGAGCTCCAACAGGGCTGTACGCCCTCGGCCTTGGCCACGTATTGTCTTGAGCAAGAACCAGTGACCTGAAGAGTTTTGTGGCGGTGTCCCTCGGGACTCCGAACAGCTTCTGCAGGTTGTGCATCCGCCTTTACCGGGATGCTCCACCGTTCGTCTTTCTCGGTCTTGGGTTCGTTGATCGCGCTCACCGTTGATTTTTCGCTCCACCTCTTCTCTCCTTCCACCCCCCTCTGCTGATCGACGCTTCTGATTCAGCCTTTCCCCGTTTCAGCCCTTCTCTCTGTTTGACGGATTCCGCCTCCGAGTGAGGCCCTGTTCAGATCCCAAGGCATAGAGCTCTCCTTATCCCTTGCACCTCCGTTGACTTCCACCGACGTCCGTTCGCTACCCAGCCGTCCCCTGCATGTCGCCGTTCTTGGGGCGACGGGTGCCGTCGGCCAAGAGTTGTTGACCCTGCTCCAAGAGCGGGCGTTCCCCGTCGGTCAACTCACCCTGCTGGCCTCGCCGCGTTCGGCCGGACAAACCCTGGAATGGAACGGCCAGGTCCTGACGATTCAGCCCGTGAGTGCTGAGGCCTTCGCGGGCGTTGATGTGGTCCTGGCTTCGGCCGGTGGCTCCGTGTCCAAGCAGTGGGCGCCTGTGGCGGCTGCGGCTGGTGCAGTGGTCATCGACAACTCCAGCGCCTTTCGCATGGATGCTGGGGTTCCTCTGGTGGTGCCAGAGGTGAATCCCCATGAGGCTTTCCGCCATCAAGGGGTGATCGCGAATCCCAACTGCACCACGATTTTGATGACCCTGGCCTTGGCGCCTTTGGCCGCCCGCCGGGCCATGCGCCGTGTTGTGGTCAGCACCTACCAATCCGCCAGTGGTGCCGGAGCCCGTGCCATGGAGGAGCTCAGTGAGCTCAGTCGCACTGTCCTCGACGGTGGCACGCCCATGAGCAGTGTTCTGCCCTACTCCCTGGCGTTCAATCTCTTCCTGCACAACTCTCCTCTTCAGGACAACGGCTACTGCGAAGAGGAGCTCAAGATGGTCAATGAAACCCGCAAGATCATGGGTCTGCCGGATCTGCGTATTTCGGCCACCTGCGTTCGCGTTCCGGTTCTGCGGGCCCACTCCGAGGCGATCAACATCGAGTTCTGCGAGCCCTTCCCCGTCGAGGAGGCGCGGACGTTGCTCAAGGACGCCCCCGGCGTTGAGCTGATTGAAGACTTCAGCTCGAATCGCTTCCCCATGCCCACGGACGTCACCGGGCGTGATCCGGTGGCCGTTGGACGTATCCGCCAGGACCTCAGCGAACCCAACGCCCTCGAGCTCTGGCTGTGCGGTGACCAGATCCGCAAGGGGGCGGCCCTCAACGCGATTCAGATCGCTGAGTTACTGCTTGATCCGGTGGCCGCTGCCGCCGCTGCTCAGGCCCCAGCTGGAGCGTCGGCATGAGCAAGGCCTTGACCCCAGGCGCCCACTCCCCTGCCCCCTTTGGTCGTGTGATCACCGCGATGATCACTCCCTTCGCGGCCGATGGCTCGGTGGACCTGCCGATGGCGGCCAAGCTGGCGAGCCATCTGGTGGATCACGGTTCCGATGGTCTGGTGATTTGTGGCACCACCGGCGAGTCCCCCACCCTGAGTTGGGATGAACAGCACCAACTGTTCTCCGCCGTGAAGGAGGCCGTCGGTGCCCGCGCCAAGGTGTTGGCGGGAACGGGCAGTAATTGCACGGCCGAGGCCGTGGAGGCCATCGGTGAAGCGGCAGCCCTCGGTGCCGATGGCGCCCTGGTCGTCGTGCCCTACTACAACAAGCCTCCCCAGGAAGGCCTTGAGGCCCATTTCCGGGCCGTGGCCCAGGCGGCGCCCCAGACGCCACTGATGCTTTACAACATTCCTGGCCGCACCGGTTGCAGCCTCAATCCAGAGACCGCCGCACGGTTGATGGATTGTCCGAACGTGGTCAGCTTCAAGGCCGCGAGCGGCACGACTGAGGAGGTCAGCGCCCTGCGTGCGGTCTGCGGCGAGCGTCTGGCGATCTACAGCGGTGACGATGCGCTGACGCTGCCGATGATGGCCGTCGGCGCCGTTGGCGTGGTCAGCGTGGCTAGCCACATTGCAGGCGATCAGATCCAGCGCATGGTCCAGGCCTTCCTGGCCGGAGAACTCAGTGCCGCCCTGGCCGTGCATGAGCAACTGCTTCCGCTCTGCAAGGCCCTCTTCTGCACCACCAATCCCATTCCCGTGAAGGCGGCTTTGGAACTGAGCGGTTGGCCCGTTGGTGCCCCACGTCTTCCTTTGGTTTCTGCATCGAGCGATGTGCGCGAACAACTCACCTCCGTCCTGGCAGCCCTGCGTCCCACTTGACGCCAAGGCCGACCTGACCTGTTGCTGAGCAACCCCTTTCTCAACGTTTGTTCCCCGTGCGGCTGAGCCGCCTCCCCTTTTCTGAATGACTTCTCAAACCCCTGGCCGTAACGGCGCCGCCAAGCAGCCCCACCTGCGGGTGATCCCCCTCGGTGGCCTGCACGAGATCGGCAAGAACACCTGTGTGTTCGAGTACGGCGACGACATCATGCTCGTGGATGCCGGCCTGGCCTTCCCCAGTGATGGCATGCACGGCGTGAACGTCGTGATGCCAGACACCAGCTATCTCAAGGAGAACCAGAAGCGCATCCGCGGAATGATCGTGACCCACGGTCACGAGGACCACATCGGTGGTATTTCCCACCACCTCAAGAACTTCAACATCCCGGTGATCTATGGCCCCCGGCTGGCCATGTCGATGCTCCAGGGAAAGATGGAAGAGGCCGGCGTCACCGACCGCACCACCATTCAGACCGTGGGTCCGCGGGACGTGGTGAAGGTGGGCCAGCACTTCTCGGTGGAGTTCATCCGCAACACCCACTCGATGGCGGACAGCTTCTCGCTGGCCATCACCACTCCGGTGGGAACGATCATCTTCACGGGTGACTTCAAGTTCGACCACACCCCGGTCGATGGTGAGTATTTCGATATGGCCCGCCTCGCCCACCACGGCGAGCAGGGTGTCCTCTGCCTGTTCAGTGACTCCACCAACGCTGAGGTCCCTGGCTTCTGTCCTCCTGAGCGCTCGGTCTTCCCGGCCCTCGATCGCCATATCGCCCAGGCCGAAGGCCGGGTGATCATCACCACCTTTGCGAGCTCCATCCATCGCGTCGCGATGATCCTCGAGCTGGCCATGAAGAACGGCCGCAAGGTCGGCCTCCTGGGCCGCTCCATGCTCAACGTGATCGCCAAGGCCCGTGAATTGGGCTACATGCGCGCTCCGGATGATCTGTTTGTCCCGATCAAGCAAATCCGTGATCTGCCCGATCGCGAGACCCTGTTGCTGATGACCGGTAGCCAGGGTGAGCCCTTGGCTGCCCTGAGCCGCATCTCCCGTGGCGAGCACCCCCAGGTGCAGGTCAAGAGCAGCGACACGATCATCTTCTCCGCCAGCCCGATCCCGGGGAACACCATCTCCGTGGTGAACACCATCGACCGGCTGATGATGCTGGGCGCCAAGGTCGTCTACGGCAAGGGCGAGGGCATCCACGTCTCTGGCCACGGCTTCCAGGAGGACCAGAAGCTGATGCTGGCCCTCACCCGTCCCAAGTTCTTCGTGCCGGTGCACGGCGAGCACCGCATGCTCGTCTGCCACAGCAAGACCGCCCAGTCCATGGGCGTTCCGGCCGACAACATGCTGATCATCGACAACGGAGATGTTGTTGAACTGACGGCCGATTCGATCAAGAAGGGCGAGCCCGTTAAGGCGGGCATCGAACTGCTCGACGCCTCCCGTAATGGCATCGTCGACGCCCGTGTTCTCAAAGAGCGTCAGCAGCTCGCCGACGACGGCGTCATCACGATGCTCGCCGTGATCAGCACCGACGGTGTGATGGCAGCGCCTCCGCGGGTCAACCTGCGGGGCGTGGTCACCGCCGCGGATCCCCGCAAGCTCAGCCTCTGGACCGAGCGGGAAATCACCTGGGTGCTCGAGAACCGCTGGCAGCAACTGTCCCGGAACACCGGCGGCAAGGCTCCGGAAGTCGACTGGATGGGCGTCCAGCGCGAAATCGAAGTGGGTCTGCAGCGTCGCCTGCGCCGCGAATTGCAAGTTGAGCCGCTGATCATCTGCCTGGTGCAGCCCGCCCCTGGTGGCACCCCGGCCTACAAGGGCCGTGCGGATGCAGAGCCCGACACCCGTCCGGCCCCCCGCGGTCGCCGCGACGGCAACCGTGATGGCAACCGCGACCGGGATCGGGATCGCACGCCCCGCCGTGAACTGGCCCCCGTCGGTGCTGCCGCCTCCGCCGCTTCGGCTGCCCCTGCGCCTGCGCCGGTGAAGGCTGCTCCTGTTGCGGCTGCTCCCAAGGTCGAGGAACCTGAAATCGCCGGCCGCACCCGTCGTCGCCGCTCCGCCGCGAGCTGACTGCTGCTGCGGCCCTAGGGCCGTTTCAGCCTGAAGAACCGTCTCCAGTTGCTCCCCTCATGGAGGGGCTCCTGGGGGCGGTTTTCGCTGAAGGGCAGCTCCACCACCAGGTTTCCTTGGCTGTAGTCGGGCCACTCACGCTCGGCTGGCGCCGCGTCGTCCGTTGGCTGAGGCTCAAGCTCAGGTTCATCGGCGAGGACCTCGACGTTGGGTGCGGCATCGCCCCAGGGCGTTGCCGGCGAGCCGTTAAGCACCGTCGGCGTTGCGATGACGGGTGTTGGTCCACTGGCGGGCACCTCAGTCCAGGCCGCCTGCAGGGCGGTGAGGGCCTCCTGGGGTTCGCTGAGTTGGTTGAGCCAGGGGGTGGCAGGAAGTTCGGGCAGATCCCCAATGGCTTGCTGGGAGCTGGGCTCCTCCTGGGCTGCTGGTTGCAGTTGACAGCGCTGGAGCCCGGCCTGGGCGAGGTCCACCAGGGTGGAGGGGGCCGTGCTGTCCGCGACCGCTTGGTAGTAGGCCTGCGCGTCCTGGGGCTGCCCCAGTCCGTAGAGGTGAATGTGACCCGTTAGTAGCTGGAGCCGGCTGAGGGCGGTCTCTGACTCAGGCCCAGAGGCGCTGGCTTGCAGCTCGTGCAGCAAGGCCTCAGCCCCCTGGAGCGCATCGCTGAAGCGCCCTTCTCCGTAGGCCCGTTCGATGGCTGCGTAGCGATCACTGCTTGCGCTGCTCATGGCGTTGCGCCGTTCCCGCTCCGGTTTAGGTCGTTTTGCCAGACCTGGCCGCGCTTCTTCAGGGCTCCAGCCAGATCAGCTCGCGGTTCCAGCGCAGGGAGCGCCCCCGGCTGAGATCCCACTGGCCAGGACCGCAGTGGGGCGGCAGGCGATGGAGAAGCTGCTCCAACTGTTCCGCGTTGCCCAGGCTGAGGCCCTGGCGGGTCAGCCAGTGGTGCAGCAGCAGCCGTTGATTGCTGAGGGTCAGGCCGCTGAGGGGGCGTCGCTTTAACGCCGGCTGAGCCTGGGCCGTTTCGGTTTGCAGGCTGCCCAGGGCGAGATCCACCAACTGCTCGCCGCCGTCCTGCTCTTGGGCCAGCCGTTCGCTCAGTTGGCTGATGCGTTCGCTGGCTCCGGGGTGGAGGGCCTCAAGCACAGGCAGCACCTCGTGGCGGATCCGATTGCGACTGAAGCGCGGGTCGCTGTTGCTGGGGTCCAGCCAAATCGGCAGACCCAGCTGCTGGCAGATCTGGACGGTGTCACTGCGGGAGAACCCCAGCAGTGGGCGGACCAGCTCAATCGTGCCGCTGAGCGTGCGCCGTTGCCGGAGGCTGGAGAGGCCGCGGCGATGGCTGCCGCGGGCGAGCTGGAGCAGGACCGTCTCGCTGCGGTCGCTGGCGGTGTGTCCGGTGACGACCCTGCGGCAGCCCAGGCGCTGGGCGTGGGTCTGGAGCTGCCCATAGCGCCAGTCGCGGGCTGAGGCTTCATCCCTCTTTGGACTCTCCCAGTCGTCGACCTGGATCGGCAGGCCCTGGTCCTGGGCCCAGGCCTGGAGTTCGCGGGCTTGCTGCTCGGCTTCAGGGCGCCAACCGTGGTTGCCATGCCAGAGCTGCAGCGGCCAGTGGTGGAGACGTTTCAGGTCGTTCAGGAGCCCCACCAAGGCCATGGAGTCTTGGCCACCGGAGACGGCCAGTAGCAGGGGCTCCCCATCGGGCAGCAGATCCTGCTGCTGGAGCAGCTGCTGATGCAGGCGCCGATGCAGATCACTCCAGCGTTCAGCCATGCCCCCAGCCTGATTCGCCCTGGCTCAGCGTGTGAGAATCGCAAAACTCCATCTGTACTGGCATGTCCCGCCTCGATCGGCTGCCCGCTTCCCTGCGCATGGCCCTGGCCGAGAAGCGCGCTCTCAAGGTGATTGCTGGCCTCACCAACTTTGACGCCGCCAGCGTCGAGCGCATCAGCCGTGCGGCTGGCCTCGGTGGTGCGGATCTGATCGACGTGGCCTGTGATGCTGAGCTGGTGCAGCTGGCCGCCTCGGTCTCGGGCCTGCCCATCTGCGTGAGCGCTGTCGATCCTGAGCTGTTCCCCGCCGCCGTGGCCGCCGGTGCCGCCATGGTCGAGATCGGCAACTACGACGCCTTCTATCCCCTCGGCCGCATCTTTGATGCCGCTGAGGTGCTCTCCATCACCCGCCGCACCCGCGAGCTGCTGCCCGAGGTGGTGCTGAGCGTGACCGTCCCCCACGTGCTGCCCATCGACCAACAGGAGCAGCTCGCCGCTGATCTGGTGGCCGCCGGTGCCGACATCATCCAGACCGAAGGTGGCACCAGTGCCAAGCCCTTCAGTGCCGGCAGCCTCGGCCTGATCGAGAAGGCCGCTCCCACCCTGGCCGCTGCCCACAGCATCAGCCGCGCCGTCTCGGTGCCGGTGCTCTGCGCTTCTGGACTGTCTTCCGTCACCGTGCCGATGGCCATCGCCTCCGGTGCCGCTGGCGTGGGCGTGGGCTCCGCCGTCAACAAGCTCAACGATCAGCTGGCCATGGTCGCCGTGGTTCGTGGCCTGCGCGAGGCCCTGGGCAGCGCCGTCAAGGCAGCCGTCTGATCCTCAAGGCATCACCGCTTTGGACGTCACCCATGCCCTCCGGGGCATGGGTTTTTTGTTGGTTCGGCAGCCACGCCGCCTGGGCGGTTGTCCGAGAATGCCCCGATGCCTAACCCGTTTGAAATCCACGCTCCCTACGAGCCCAAGGGGGATCAGCCCGAGGCGATCAAGGCGCTGGTGGCTGGCGTGGAATCAGGCGAGCGCTATCAGACCCTGTTGGGTGCGACGGGAACCGGCAAGACCTTCACCATCGCCAATGTGATTGCCAAGACCGGCCGGCCGGCCTTGGTCTTGGCCCATAACAAAACCCTGGCGGCCCAGCTCTGCAATGAGCTCAGGGAGTTCTTCCCGAAGAACGCCGTTGAGTACTTCATCTCCTACTACGACTATTACCAGCCGGAGGCCTATGTGCCGGTCTCCGATACCTACATCGCCAAAACAGCCTCGATCAACGAAGAGATCGACATGCTGCGGCACTCCGCGACCCGCTCTCTCTTTGAGCGCCGCGATGTGATCGTGGTGGCCTCCATTAGCTGTATCTACGGCCTGGGAATCCCCAGTGAGTACCTCAAGGCCGCCGTCAAATTTGAGGTGGGCGAGACCCTCAATCTCAGGAGTTCCCTGCGGGACTTGGTCAACAACCAGTACTCCCGCAACGACCTGGAGATCTCCCGTGGACGCTTCCGGGTGCGGGGGGACGTGCTGGAGATCGGCCCCGCCTACGAGGACCGCCTGGTGCGGATTGAACTCTTTGGTGATGAGGTCGAGGCCATTCGCTATGTGGACCCCACTACCGGGGAAATCCTGCAGAGCCTGGAATCGATCAGCATCTATCCGGCCAAGCACTTCGTGACTCCCAAGGAGCGCCTGGAGGATGCGATCAAGGCCATTCGCTCGGAGCTGCGGGAGCGCCTGGACGTGCTCAACGAGCAGGGGAAATTGTTGGAGGCACAGCGCCTGGAGCAGCGCACCACCTACGACCTGGAGATGCTCGAGCAGGTCGGCTACTGCAATGGCGTTGAGAACTATGCGCGCCATCTGGCGGGCCGCGAGGCGGGCACACCGCCGGAGTGCCTGATCGACTATTTCCCTGAGGACTGGTTGCTGGTGGTGGATGAGTCCCACGTCACCTGCTCCCAGCTGCAGGCGATGTACAACGGCGACCAAGCGCGCAAGGGCGTGCTGATTGAGCACGGCTTCCGGCTTCCCAGTGCTGCAGACAACCGTCCGCTCAAGGGGGATGAGTTCTGGGAGAAGGCCCGGCAGAGCATTTTTGTCAGCGCCACACCCGGGGATTGGGAGCTCAAGCAGAGCGATTCCGAGGTCGTCCAACAGGTGATCCGTCCGACCGGGGTGCTGGATCCCATCGTTGAGGTGCGTCCCACCGATGGCCAGGTGGATGACCTCTTGGGTGAAATTCGTACCCGTGCCGAGAAGAAGGAGCGGGTCTTGGTCACGACCCTGACCAAGCGGATGGCGGAAGACCTCACGGACTACCTCGCTGAGAACGGCGTCCGGGTTCGCTATCTCCACTCGGAGATCCACTCGATCGAGCGGATCGAGATCATCCAGGACCTGCGCAATGGCGAGTACGACGTGCTGGTGGGTGTGAACCTCCTGCGGGAGGGCCTGGATCTGCCCGAGGTCTCCCTGGTGGCGATCCTGGATGCCGACAAGGAGGGGTTCCTGCGGGCTGAGCGCTCCTTGATTCAGACCATCGGCCGGGCCGCTCGTCACGTGGAGGGGGTGGCCCTGCTCTACGCCGACAACCTGACGGATTCGATGGCCAAGGCCATCTCAGAAACCGAGCGCAGACGTGCGATTCAGCAGGCCTACAACGAGAAGCACGGAATCACGCCGACGCCCGCTGGTAAGCGGGGCGGCAATTCGATCCTGGCCTTCTTGGAGGTTTCCAGGCGCCTGAACGACGAGCAGTTGGAGCAGGCCACCGAGCAGGCCGAGCACAACGATGTGCCGCTCGATGCCCTGCCGGAGCTGATTCAACAGCTCGAGGACAAGATGAAATCAGCGGCAAAAAATCTTGACTTTGAGGAAGCCGCCAACCTGCGCGATCGCATCAAAAGCCTGCGCCAAAAGCTTGTAGGGAAGCCCTAAGTCAGCGAAAACCGTGACGCGATCTCTGCTTGATCTTTCCCTTTTCTTCCGACTTCGCCCCTGGAATCGCGGCTAAAGGTGAGCTAATCGCCGAGGAGGCGAATTGGGTTACTACTTGCTCCATCTCCATTTGCATGGCCTGTTCCGCGGCCATGACCTGGAGCTGGGACGTGATGCAGATACCGGTGGTCAGACCACCTATGTGCTCGAGCTGGCCAGAGGATTAGCTGCTCGCCCGGAGGTCGACCGCGTCGATGTGGTCACCCGTTTGATTCAGGACAAGCGGGTTTCCGCTGATTACGCCCAGGCCCATGAACCGCTGGCTGACGGCGCCAGCATCGTTCGCTTCCCCTGCGGACCGCGGCGCTACCTGCGCAAGGAACTGCTCTGGCCCTATCTCGACGAGATGGCCGATGCGGTCACGGCCCACATTGCGGCCCAGCCGCAGCGTCCGAATTGGATCCACGCCCACTACGCCGATGCCGGCTATGTGGGGGCCTTGGTATCCCAAAGGCTTGGGATCCCCTTGGTCTTCACCGGGCACTCCCTGGGCCGCGAGAAGCAGCGGCGCCTGCTCGAAGGCGGCCTGACCCATGAGCAGATCGAGCAGACCTATGCCATTGGCCGTCGCATTGACGCCGAAGAGCGTGCCTTGGCCCAGGCCTCCCTGGTGATCACCAGCACCCAGCAGGAAGCCCAGCAGCAGTACGCCCGCTACAACCGCTTTGAGGCGGAGCAGGCCTGTGTCGTGCCCCCTGGGGTGGACGCCCAGCGCTTCCACCCGGTGGCGATGCCTGGCGAGGCGTCCGATGTGGAGGCCCTGATGGAGCCATTCCTGCGGGAGCCCAACAAGTCACCCCTACTCACGATCTGCCGCGCGGTTCGGCGCAAGAACGTCCCGGCTCTGGTGGAGGCCTATGGCCGCTCCGCCCTACTGCAGGAGCGCCACAACCTCGTCCTGGTGCTGGGTTGCCGTGAGGATCCCCGCTCGCTCGAGAAGCAGCAGCGGGATCAGTTCCAGCAGATTTTTGAGCTGGTGGATCGCTTTGATCTCTACGGCAAGGTCGCCTATCCCAAGCACCATCGCGGTGAGCAGATCCCTGCGATCTATCGCTGGGCGGCACAGCGCTGCGGGATCTTCGTCAACCCGGCCCTGACGGAGCCCTTTGGTTTGACCCTGCTGGAGGCGGCGGCCTGCGGGCTGCCCTTGGTCAGCACCGATGACGGGGGGCCGCGGGACATCCTTCAGCGCTGCTCCAACGGCCAGCTGGCGGATGTGACCGATCTGGATGTGCTGCAGCAAGCCCTGGAAGAGGCGGGTGCGGATCTCGATCGCTGGCGCTCCTGGCGCGACAACGGCATCGAGGCCATCAGCCGCAATTTCAGTTGGGATGCCCATGTCTGCAGCTACCTCGGGGAGGGCGACCGTCGTTGCACCCCCGGGGTGGTGGCTGCGTCCCCGGCCCAACCGGTGAAGGTCGAGGCTCCTCCGGTGCAACGGTTGCTCTTGCTCGATCTCGATGTCTGCCTGCAGTCGGCGCAGCCGGCTGGCCTCGAGGATCTCCGCCGCCGACTGGCCGCTGATCCCCAGTGCGGCATCGGCATGTTGAGCGGTCGCCACTTCGCTTCAGCGCGGCTGCGCTTTGCCGAATTGCATCTGCCAGAACCCCAGGTCTGGATCCTGGAGGCCGGGGCGGACCTGCGCTTTGGCGCTGAGGGCCGGCCAGATCTCAGTTGGCACCAGCACATCGCCCAGGGCTGGCAGCGCAAACGGGTCGAGCAGGTGCTCGAAGGCCTCAGCCCCCGCCTGTCGCTGCAGCCGGAGGTCAATCAAGGCAGTTACAAGGTCAGCTACACCCTGGAGGCGCCCACCGCGGGGGTGCTCGAGATGGTGCGGCAGCGGTTGCGCCAGCACCGGCTGGAGGCTCGAGCCCACCTCTTCCACCATTGGTTCTTGGATGTGCTGCCGATGCGGGCGTCCAAGGCGGATGCCATTCGTCACCTCTGCCTGAACTGGGGCCTACCCCTGGATCAGGTGCTGGTGGTGGCGGCCCAGCAGGGTGATGCGGAGCTCCTGAACGGCAGCTCGCTTGGCCTGGTGGCCTCCGAGCACGACCACTCCCTGGATCAGCTGCGCCGCCGTCCGAAGGTCTTTTTCGCCTCCAGGCCTCAGGCTTGGGGCGTGCTGGAGGGTCTAGACCACTACCGCTTCTTGAGCCGCTAGGGCAGCAGGGCGTCTGGGTCTTGGCTCAGGTAGCTCTGGCGATTGGGGTTGCTGTCGGGCATCCAATAGCTGATCTCCTGGTGCCAGAACGGGACCCCCTCGACCCGGCTGGAGGCCAGTTTGGTCGTGGCCATGGCCGTGATCAGCTTGCCCATGTCGATTGGGGAGAGGTCCGTTCGCATGTCCTTGCCAGCGATCTCCATCAACTCGGGAAGTCGGGTCGCCATGACTGGGTTGGCCAGTTTGCGGAAGACCTCCGCCAGCACCAGCTTTTGGCGCTCCATTCGGCCGATGTCACCCAGCTGGTCGTGGCGGAAGCGCAGGAATCCTTCCAGTGCCTCCCCTTTGAGCAGTTGCCGTCCGGGATAGAGGTCGATGTAGAGGCCTTGGCTGTTGTCGACGTAGGCCATCCGTTTGGGGACGTCGACCTCGACGCCGCCGATGGCATCCGCCAGTCGCTGAACGGCGTTCAGGTTCAGCACCAGATAGCGGTCGACCTTGGCGGAGAGGAGCTTGCTGAGCTCCGCCTTGACCATCTCGGGGCCGCCACTGCTGTAGAGGGCGTTGGCCTTCATCACTCCGTAGCGCTCGGAGTCGATGAAGGTGTCCCTGGGGACCTGGGTGAGCTTGGTGCGGCCGTCGTCGAGATGCATCGTCAGCATCACGTCGGTGTTGGTGCTGACGTCGTCGGTCCCCAGGACGACGATGCGTCGATCGCCCGAGGCCACCGGGGCCACCAGGGATCCGATCAGCTGTTTGGGCTGATCAAAGGCTCCCATCACCACGGCGGGCAGGCCATGCAGGGCGTAGCCCAGTCCAAGGCCGGCCACGAACAGGGGCAGGCGGGGGAGCCCCTGCCTGCGCTTGACGGGTTTGGTCGGTGCTGCGGCTGGTCGCCGGCGATCCAGCTGCGTCACGTTGTCGCGGCGGACGCGGCGCTCAGCAGGTTGGAGATCCGCTTTCCCCCGCCTGGGGTCCCGCTGCGGACTGCGCCCTTGGCGCCGGGGATTGGATTGGGCGGGGGACATAAGGCACTCAGATGAGCGCAAAGTACCTCGCGTTATCCCTTGGAGCTAGAGGGGTTTGGGCCTCTAGATCACCTGGATCTTGCCGGCGGCTTGATCGGCTTTTTGCTGTGCGTCCTTGAGGTCCGCACCGCGGGCCAGGGCCACCCCCATGCGCCGGTAGGGACGGGCGTCGGGTTTGCCAAACAGCAGCACCTGCACATCGGTTTCGGCCAGGGCCTCGTCCAGACCGCTGAAGGCCACGCTGTCGCTTTGTCGCTCAGCCAGGATCACGCGGCTGGCGGCTGCCCCCTCGGAGCGGATCTCAGGGATGGGCAGCCCCAGGACGGCCCGCAGGTGCAGTTCAAATTCGCTCAGGTTTTGTCCGGCCAGGGTCACCAGGCCGGTGTCGTGGGGGCGGGGCGAGAGCTCGGAGAAGACCACTTCGCTGCTGCCATCGGGTAGGCGGCAGACGAAAAACTCCACGCCAAAAATGCCAGCGCCCCCGAGGTTGTCGGTGACCTCCCGCGCCATGGTCTGGGCGGCGGCCAGTTGCTCCCACTCGAGCTGGGCGGGTTGCCAGCTGCACTGGTAGTCACCCCGCTCTTGGATATGGCCGATGGGCGGGCAGAACAGGGTGGGGCCGTTCCACTGCTTCACGGTCAGCAGGGTGATTTCCTGCTCAAAGTGGAGGAACTCCTCGACGATCACCCGGGCGCCGCTACCCCGGGCTCCGGCCATGGCGGCCTCCCAGGCGGCGGGAATGCCCTCGGGACCGTCCACCACACTTTGGCCTTTGCCGGAGGAGCTCATCACCGGCTTCACCACCACGGGCCAACCCAGGGGTGCGGCGGCCTGCGCCAACTCCTCGGCGCTGCTGGCGTAGGCGAACCGGGCCGTGCGTAGCCCCAGTTCCGTCGCGGCGAGGTCGCGGATGCGGTCGCGGTTCATGGTCACGGCCGTGGCGCGGGCCGTGGGGATCACGGTGGTGCCCTCGGCCTCCAGCTCCGCCAGGGCGTCCACGGCCAGGGCTTCGATCTCGGGGATCAGGACATCGGGTTGGTGCTGACGGACCACCGCCTTGAGCGCCTCCGGGTCCGTCATCGGTACGACCTCGGCCACATCGGCAACCTGCATCGCGGGGGCCCCGGCGTAGCGATCCACTGCGATCACACGGCAACCCAGGCGTTGCGCGGCGATGGCCACCTCTTTGCCCAATTCACCGCTGCCCAAGAGCATCAGGGTGCGGGGGAAGTTGGAGCTGGCCATGGCCGCCGCGGAGACGAGAGACTTGCGCGATCTTGCATCGCCGCGTGCCCGTGCTGTTGTTCGCCCCGTTTGCTTACGCCACTGCCGGTGATGCAGCGGATGGTCTGCTCAATGGTCTGAGCATTGAGGATCTCCAGCGTTGGACGCTGATCTATCTCGGGATTTCGGTGCTGGCGTTTGTGCTGGTGTGGCTCATCGGTTACCTGCGCCGCGCGGGCTGACCGTTCAGTCCAGTTCGATCAGGTTCAACTGCCGCACCGGTGACTGTTCATCGATGAAGCCATAGGCGGCAAAGACCCCGGCATCCCTGTGGGTGATGTGTTGGCCATCGCTATGGCGCTCCAGCACAAATCCCTCAGAGGCCATCCGACGCATCAGGGCCGCGGCTTCTTCAAAGCGCGAGGCCATCGCCTCGAGGCTGGCGCAGTCGCCTGTCAGTCCTGTTTCCTTCCAGGTGAAGTAGGCCATTATTGAAATACTCCGTACTGAACTCAGTAACTGGAAGGGTTGCGAGGGTTTGGAGTTCCGTGGAGCACAGTTGGTATGCCGTTGGTATTGCGGCGGCCTGTGGACTCGATACTCACTGCTTCAAACATGGCATGGTCCGATTGCCGTGAAACAGATCGCGGCTGCCTGAAACGGCGCTGCGCTTATGCAGTACGTGCATAAATCAGGTCTGTGTCCCGCGCCTGGGAACCCGTTGCACGGTCATCAGTGGGTATCCATTTCGTACGGAAGTAGCCGCAGTTCAGGTGCACAGCGGCATCCGAGCGCCCGTTGGTATGGATTGCCGCTGCTGCTGGTATGCACAGGTGAGCTGGAGCCTGAGGCAGGTCCACGGCGGTCCATAAAAAGGGCTGCCAAAGCAGCCCGAGAACCCATGCGAAGACGCTGGTCTTCTTGGTTCCATCAAGGCTCAGCGAGCTTCAAAGCGCCATAACCAATGCCTAACTCGGGCCAGTTCGCCGGGTGGCGTCAAGACCAAAGCTCAAAATCGCGCACTTTTTGGATCGGATAGCTGGGGCAGGGATGTAGCTAGGACCGCCAGGTCCGTTGTCGCGCGTTTTTGGATAGCCGTAGAAACACAGAATTCGTACGTCCCATGAACTGGGCTGGTACTTGCCTCCAGGATCGTCCGAGTGGCTGCGCCACCCCCTTTGCACTCTTGAGCTGACCACTCGGCAGCCCTTGCAACAGGCTCCGCCCAGGCCTAGACCAGTGATAGCCACGGAGAGGTAATGGACCCGCTCACCGACGGCATCCTGCTTGCCCTGCTCGTCACGGCCACAGTGGCGGCGGCTCACAAGGCAACGCGTAAGCAGGCTTCATCAGAAGACTCCTGCAAAGTCATCCTCCGCGAGGGGGATGACCATCCACTGCGCCACTGCTGAGCACTCCGCCACTGCTGAGCCACGCCGAAGCCGCATGGCGGACATGCCAATATAAAGATTCTCTTAAGGGTCTAGCGGTGAGAAAGGCGGTGCTCCTGGCGTCTTTTCTTGGCTTCGCGCATGGAGTATCTGCGCTGGCATTTCCGTTGATCGTGCCCTCAAGCCTGTTGTATAGCACTGAACATAACTTGCGCCGACAAGCGCAAATACTCACGCCAGCCTGGTAGCTGTGACTACATAAAGAGGGGAGAGTGAGGTTCTCTCCTTATGGCTAACAACTCCACGCTCCACCAATCCCAAGTCAATCCCTGGGCGATCGGCGGTGTTTTTGTCGGCGTATTTGCCTTGGTCTCGCTGGCTGTTCAATTGGTCGGCACCGGCATGAAGACGACTTCAGGTGGGGAATCCACGATCAGAAGAATTGGAAACCTCCCTCCATCAGCTCGGCAGGTCATGCAGTATCCAGCTGGAGTCCCGACAGGTATTGGTGGGGGTAACGCTGGTGCATCGACCAATCCAGGTCTTGCTCGCTAACCACTCGACCTAGACCAGCGCGTTCATCACTTCGTACGGAAGTCGCCGCAGTTCAGGTGCACAGGCGACCTGCAGCCTGAGGTGGGTCACCTGCGGTCCTGAGTCCTGCACAAAACGTTCAGCCGGTTACAAACGGCACATCACCGCTGAACTGGCTGCCGGATCATCTCCTCACGACCTTCGGGTCGGG